>DATJMX010000050.1 GCA_035508495.1 Candidatus Binataceae bacterium | reverse complement strand
GTCTCCTGACCTCGCTGCTTGCATCCGGCAAAGAGCGGCTTCGAAATCCCGACGGGCTTCATTATCGGTGAACTCGAGAATCGCATCCTGAGCGCTGTTATCCAGTGCACAGGACAACTTGCTCACCAGTCGCGGATCTACGTATTTGGAACACGGCTCGTTTGGTTGAGGATCTGATATCCCGGTTTCGATTTTTTGGCGGAGATACTCGAACGCCTTCCCGAGTTGCACCAAACCGCATCGCGAGCGCAGAGGTTGATCAGACGCAAGCGCGAGACTGGTTTGCCGCATTGCGTTCGCGATAGCCATGGCCGGAACCTCCGGGAAGGCGCCGCGCAGGACGGCCGCCATTCCGGCGACAATCCCCGATGACATCGAGGTTCCGCTGCGCACTCCAAATCCGCCGCTCGGAACAGTGGACAATAGATCGACGCCTGGGGCGACGAGATCGGGCTTTTCGCAGGCTTTGGTGGTGGCGTTGTTCAAGCTGCCGGAGAACTTGACCACTCGCCCGCTTTCGTCGGCTGCTCCGACAGACAGCACTTCCGGATACGTCCCCGGCGCACATGCGCCGCCTGCACCTCGATTGCCGATCGGCGCGACAACCAGGACGTCCTGACCTACCAGCCTTCGAATCATAGTGCGGAAGACAGGCGAAGCGGTAGTTATTCCCAACGACAGATTGGCTACAGACAGACCACAGCCGGCGAGCCAATCCAGACCGAGCAGGATACGCGCGAGGATGGCGCCCTCCTCGATTACAGCGCCGCAGTACAACTGCGACCCGGGTGCGATTCCCAGGACTAAGCCATCTTGAGCGCTTCCTGCGATGAGACCGGCGACATGAGTGCCGTGCGAGGCGGAATCCATCGCGGCGCACTCCCGCCACGAATAACCGTCAGCGCCAAAGTAGCGAAAGCGCGCGATTCGCTGACGCAAAGCGTGATGGCCGCCGTCAACTCCCGTATCGAGGCAGCCAATTCGCACGCCTTGGCCGCGATATCCCGCGGCATGGATACTCGCTACTTCGGCATCAATAGAGCCGCCTATATTTGGTTCTGACCGCGTAGGTTATTCCTTCCGCCAGATGGGCGATGCCGTCGAAGGCCACGGTGACCAGCAACGAAATGCCCTCGGTCGCCTCAACCAACGGCTTGAAGACCCCGAGCTGGCCGATGTCGGGGAACGTGTCCATGCAGTTGCCGAACGTCTTTTCCGAAATACCCAGGATGACCGGATTGGTCGCGCTCCCGCGCGCCCAGTTATAGAAATTTGCCAAATCGGTGAGATATCCTTGCGCGGTGCTCGGGTCCGTAACCGGCCCACCAAGCTGTACACTCTGATAGTTTTTGCTTACATAGGTTTCAAGGTCACTGAGTAGCTGCACCGAGTTGGAAGTCGTGCTCGCCACAACCTGGGTGGCGAACGTCGGATCGGTAGTATCATTCATTTTCGCCTGAAAGTCGGAATACTTCTTTTCGTCGAAAACATACAAGGTGATCATCAGGGCGAAACCGGCCAGGCCACGCACGAAATCGAACAATCCAACATAGCTTTGAGCCTGTGCGAGTGCAGCCGCGGTGATACTCTGCTGGCGTGTGCCGATCATCGTGTAAACAAAGAATAAAGAATCAAAAGCGAAACAGGCACAGCCGTACATGAACGACACGTTGGAAAAATAGTTTGGCGCCTCGAAAACATCTTTCACAGAACCGTAGTCAGGCATTGTAACCTCTTGATTCAGAGGTACAGGAGCACCCGCCATCGATGAGATAACGCCTACGCTGAGATTGATTGCGCCAAACATCGAATCTAACCAACTGAACTCCGCCATTTCCGTCTCGGCAGGGTTGCCATCCTCAGCGGCATCCTCGAACCCTTCGAGATCGTCGCCAGCGTTGCCTGCAACGGACGGCCGCGCCGGATCTTCGACCTCGCGGAAACCCGCATCTTGACCCGCCCCGACCTGACCTGCGCGTGGCAGCGGCTCATCGCGAGCATCCTGCAACCCTCCTGCGTCAGCAACATTGATATGCCCCAGCGTCGAACCTGAATTATCGACGTCATGGAAGCCCGCATCGGGACCAGCCTCGATCTGACCTGTAGGTGGTAGTGGCTCGTCGGGAACGTCCTGTAACCCTCCTGCGTCGGCCTGATTCATAGGCTGCATTGGGATGGAATTGTTGTCCGCCTGGCGCGTCTTTCGATCCTTGGCAAAGTTGATCGCGTCGTTGGCCGCGGAGCTGATGCTCAACACTAGCTGGCATGTGGCATAAGCATAGCTCCAACCCACTGGGTCATCGACTTCCGGGATGCCACTCTGCTCTTGAGCGGCGCCGACGTGGTCGAATGGTCTTTTCCCTTCGATCGCCTGATGGAGCAGGGTGAGTGGAATCGCGACGACGAATGCTGCCAGTCCGAAAGGCGTGAGCTTCTGACCGTTGGTCAGGCCTTCATAAAATGAAGACACGAAGGGAATGTCCAACGCGGTGTTACCGAATGTTTTAAGCTGGGGAATGGCCGTGATGACCATATCGAGAATCGCATCTACCACGGCGCTCACGATGTCGAGGCCAATGTGAGCCGCGGCCCGCACTAGTTCCAACACTACTCCGAGCAGATCTTGAGGAGTTGACCCGTTGTTATTGAATAAGCGCTTGAGATGTTCGTAGGCATCGCCTAGCGCGGCGATGATCGTGGAACCATCCGCGCCGACCTTGCTCGCGACTATCGAGATAAAATCCGTAAGTGGATTGTGAGCAACGGCACCGCTTATCAGCGTGAGGCCCGGTATCGAAAGGGCCGAGCCTTGGGACTGATTAGTGAGCTTTCCAAATAGCCACTCGACCTTCTCGATCGCGCCTGAGAGTTCCGCGGGCGTGGCCGGCTGCTGCGAGACGAGTTTCTCGACCCCGAAGGCTGACATCGCCTGATCGATCGCGCTGTCCAACGCCTTGGCTTGTTGGTTGAAGAAATTGTCAGCCTTGCTCTTGGCGTTTTTGAAGAACGCCAGTCCTTGATCCAACCTGTTGTTGAGCGCATCGAGCAGGATCGGCTGAGTATGCATGACATCGCCCCAGCCCACCTTGTCGAGCAGCCAGCCGATGAGTTTACCCGCCTCGGTGCCAAGCTTGTCGAGCAACGAATTGATCGCCTTGCCAAGCGCAGCAGTGTCGGCTATGAGCACCTGGACCGTCTCCGAGGCTAGCTTGAATGTAATAGCCAGTTCCTGTTGCGCGCCGCTCGCGGCTTCGCCGAGCGCGGTCTCAGTGCCCTTGACGAGAGTTTTTCCCAGGTTCTCGCCGCCAGTGTACAAATCCATGCCGGCCTTTTGCAGGTCACCGTGAATAACATCTTCGCCTACCGCGCTGATCGACTGTGAGAGACCTTTAGCGGCGTGAGTAGCGGTCTCATCGATGGTGTTGCCGACGGAGTCCATCGTATGAACGACGATGCTCGCGCTCTGGTGGAACCAATTACGAAAGTCATCGCCCAAGTCTTGCGCCGCGGCTGTCGTAACGCGGCGCGCGTTCTGAGTCTTCGCGACTACCTGTTGTTTGGTGAGGGGATTGTAGGCCGCGCCGCCACTCGAAAAATCCAACTCGAAGTGTGAGTCCGACATGTTGGACGGCAGCACTGCCCGATCGTGATGCACGCCATGGTAAGTGTCGTTGTATGAGTATTGCACCGCGGCGGTAAGGTTCTGCAGGCTCTTCTGTACCGCGCCGACGTCGGCGGGTTTGCCGTTGAATGCGGCGCTGATACCTAACTGCTGGCGGGCCGCATACATAGCTCCATCGGGAAGGTTATTGATCTTGCGATGCACCTCGACATCGGGCGTCACGATATGCGGCGGATCGGAGGCCTTCATCAGGTTGGTGCGCAAGAAGAGCGTCGGGCATCCGACCTCCGTCGCAGGAATCGAGATCGACAGCTTGGACAATACCGAAGGCCTGACGGTCGCGGTCTGCACCTGATCGATCGTGTAAACCGTATCGTTGATAGTCAGCTTCACTTCTTCAGAAGCCCAAACATCGACACTCGTGACCTGGACAGGAACCGAGACTGAGGCCCGATACACTGGCCTTGCGACGGGCGCGCCGCCGTTCGGCGCGAGATCGAAATCCTGCGTCAAGGCTGGCCGCACGGTGATCTTATGAGACAGGCGCCAGAGCTCAGACTGATGGCCTTTGGCGGTGATGTCGCAGAGATCGGCCAGCGGCGCATTGCCGGCGGCATAGAGAATCTTCTTGCGATAAAGATCGACCTGCAGCTTCACGCCGCGCGTCGGATCAGTCAGATACACCGACCAATCGTCGCGCCCGGTCTCGTTGAAATGGTTGGCGAGCGAACTGTCCTTGGTCTTGTATTCGGCCCACGCGGTCCATCCCACCTGACGCAGTATCTGTGGTGTGGTGGGGCTGCTGTTGTATTCAACCACGTTGACCAGCCATCCGTTCAGGACCGACGAAGTGCTGAGGACGTCGTAAAGGGCCTGCGGCTGCGCGCCTGCGGTCTGGATCATGATCTTCCGCGTATACAAATCGGCCTGAATCCAGATTTTACGGCTGGCGTCGTATAGATATACGGACCAGTCGTCGCGGGCGATCTCGCTGAAAGCAAAGACATTGCGCCCCTTGGTTTCGCTGTCCTCTGACCAGGTCTGCTCACTGGTTTGGCGGAAGTGCCCGAGCAGCTTGCCGGTCGAATCGCCATACGCAACCAGGTTGACGGTCTTGCCATTGTCCAGATTGAGCAGGGGCAAAACGTCGGCGCGTCCGATCGTGTAGAGCTGCCGGCGCGGGTTCTTCGGATCGCTATAGAAGATGGCGCCCTCGAACAAATCGAGCTGCAAGGAGACGTTTCTGGAGCTGTCTTTCAGGTAGACCGACCAATCGTCGCGGCCAGTTTCAGTAAATTGGAAACTGGTTTTGCCGTCGATCGAGTTTTCTTCAATCCAGGTGTGCGAATCGGTTTGCCGCAGTGATCCGGCAATCGCCGTGCCCCCGGCAACGTAATCGACTTCATTGACCAGCCAGCCATTAACTTTTGCTGAAGCAGAAATGACCTTGTAGAGTTCCTGTTGCTTTTCGTTGCCGCTCTGGCAAAGCACGATCGAACGGGATAAATCCAACTGAATTCGAACGTTGCGGCTCGAATCGAGAAGATAGACCGACGAGTCATCGCGGCCGGTCTCGGAAAATTTAAAGGCCGTCTTACCGTCTGTCTTGTCTTCGCTCCAATCCGTGGCGCCGACCTGCTTGAAGCTCCCCTCGATGGTTTTCGGATCCGATCCGTACTCGACGTGATTGGCGAGCCAACCCGTCGGCTGCGACGCCGACGAGAGGATCCCATACTGCGCGCGCCGCTGCGCGTTTGGGTCGCTGTAGTAGATGATCTTCTTGAACAGGTCGACCTGGAGCGAAACCTTCCTAGAACTATCGAATAGATAAATTGACCATTGATCCCGATTGGTCTCGGTCAACTCAAACCTATCGCGCCCGTCCTTGTCGCTGTCCTCTTTCCAGCTATGCAGGGTCACCTGGCGCAGTGTCCCAAGCTTTTGCTTGGTTGTCGGGTCGCCAAAGTCAATCCAGTTTGCGTCGGTTCGGAGCTGTGCATTTGCCATCGCGATCCTTCCCCACTCGAAATTTCTGTCTTTGAGCTATATCGATGTTGTTCCGATCGTATGCCGCCGCTCGCATTGCCTGACCGGGTCCGTTTCCGGTGGAACGGGCCGGCGTAATCTCGTCGACCTGCTCCATTTCAGCCCGAGTGCAATGAAACTTTACACTTTGTTGTTTTCGCGACAAAAGAAATCTCGGGTCGCTCGAAGCGGCCAATCACAGACACGCTAAGCCTTCTCTTCTGTTCCGCTAACCACGCCGGGCAAGCCCTGCTGCGCGACGTGCCAAGCCTGCCCCAAGTCGTCGCTCGTGGCCTTGCCCAAGACGTAGTTTCCGATGGCCTGCTCCAACACGATGTGTCCCTTGTAGTAGGCGTTCGCCCATACTTCGGGCTTCACGACCTGGACTACTGCAGTAAGTTAAGACGCATGCCCGCGCCGACGATCCTGCCTGAAACTCGATCGCGCGCCGCTGCCGCAAATCTCACTGCGCGCCGTTGAGCGACGGCGCGCGAGGTGGTCTAGTCGAAGATCGTATCGATCTTGCCGCCGCTCGCATCAATTACGAACGATTTAAGACGCATGCCCGCGCCGACGATCCTGCCCGAAACTGGATCGCGCGCCACCTTGGTTATCCACTGGTAGCCGCGGTCATACTCTTCGTAGTTATACCAGTCTTGTGGAAGGACCTCGATCACGGCTTGTCGAGGACGCAGGCAATAGATAGCTCGCCTCGCCGTGTTGCGTATCGAAACTGATTCGCGAATCCAGGCGTTGTCGCCAAGAATCAGGATCTCGGGCAGACTTCGGAAAGCATCTGGGAAGTCGAATCGGTTGAGCCCCGATTGGAGCGAACCTGAAACGCGGATTGTCGCCGTCGGTTCTCCGACGAAACCAATCTTTGCTGCGGTCAGCTGCGGCCGCGGCAAGGGATTCAGTTTTCGGAAGTCGAACAGGAAGACGTCAACACCCGGCGCATCGCCTATCCTTCCAATCTCGTGCCACGCGACGATTTGTCGATCGCTGAGAGGCATTGCATAAGTACCATCGCCAAGCAGAAGGAGAGCAGCGCCTTCAACATCCAGAAGCTCGATGCCATTGTCGCCTGCATGCCAGCGCAGTGTCCCGACTTCTGAAGGAACGGCGTTGCCTTCCGGATAGAACCACGGAGCAGGACCGGGCGCCTTTTTGATGAGCGCAGCGAGGTGCTTAAAGTCAAACTTGGCAGTTTGCGATTGGTTCATCGAAAAATGCTGTCAAGAAGTCACCAGGCTGGCTTTCCTGAAAGGTTCTGAATCACCAATATCGCAGCGGAATCTGTCACGCTAGGACCGCTCTTCGGCCGGCCGTTCAGTCACGTCGAGGGACCGCTTGACGTTAAACCGTGTTGACGATATTTCGATTGCCGCGCGCGCATCGGGGGAGAAGATAACATCATGTTATCAGGTAAAGGCCAGTAGAGATATGCGTGCACGCGGATCGCCGCGGGGGAGGATGCGATGTCGCACGATCAGGGGTCGAAGTTTGAGGCCAGCCGGCGTAATTTTCTCAAAGCGGCAGGCGGCGCGGCAGCATTCGCCGCGTTTGCCGGATCGGCTGTCGTCGTCGATGCGGCTCCGCAGCCCGGCGGCGCCGGAAGCACGATCCTGCGCAATCTGAGCGCGGTCAATCTCAAGGACGGCGCGGCACGCAACGAGTTCAACACCTTCGCCTACAACCATCCGAGCAACGGCGACGAATCGCTCTATTCCACGAAGATCGCCAGCTATTCCAAGGGCCTGCCGCACAACAGTTTTGGCGAAGTCGATCTGTCGGCGTGGAAAGGATTCATCCAGACACTGAACAGTGGTAATCCCGCGGCCTTCGAGCAACTCGCTCTTGGCGGCGACGTGCCGCTGGTCGATCCGCAGTCGGGTCTTGCCTTCGATCTCGAGGGGCAGGACGGCCATGGGCTCGTTGAAGAGCCGCCGCCAGCACTCGCGAGCGCAGAGGAGGCGGGCGAAGCGGTTGAGCTCTACTGGGCGGCGCTTCTGCGCGATGTCCCGTTCGCCGACTACGACTCCGATTCCGGAGTCGCGGCGGCCTGCGCGGATCTTAACAAGTTGTCAGACTTCCGCGGGCCCAGGATCGGCGGCAAGGTGACGCCGGGCACGCTGTTCCGCGGCTTCACGGCCGGCGATCTGGTGGGTCCTTACTTCTCGCAGTTTCTCGTGCAGCCGCTCCAATTCGGCGCGGTACCGATCGATCAGCGCATCAAGACGTTCGTCGCGGGACAGGATTACATGACGGATTTTCCGTCATTCCTTGCGACTCAGAACGGCGCGATTAACTATCCGTTTACAGCACCCACGTTCGACTCGACGCACCGCTACCTGCGCAACGGCCGCGACATCGCCGCCTGGGTGCACGTCGATATCCTCTACCAGGCGTATCTCTTTGCCTGCATTTACCTGGTCGATATCAACGCGCCGCTCAATGCGGGCAATCCTTACCTGCACTCGAAAACGCAGAGCGGCTTCGGGACATTTGGTATTCCGCACATCAAGGCGCTGCTCGCGGAAGTCGCCGACCGCGCGCTCAAGGCAGTCTGGTATCAGAAATGGTTCGTGCATCGCCGGCTGCGTCCCGAGGAATTCGGCGGACTGGCCCACCTGACGCTGTCGAACGAGCGGACCTATCCGCTCCATCCCGACCTGCTCAATTCCGATGCGATGGACGCAGTTCACATAACGTATAACTCGTGGTTGCTGCCGCAGGCGTTTCCCGAAGGATGCCCGCAGCATCCGTCGTACGGCGCGGGCCATGCGACCGTCGCGGGCGCCTGCGTGACCGTGCTCAAGGCGTTCTTCAACGAGAATTTCGTGTTGCCCAGTCCCGTGATGGCGTCCGACGACGGCCTTTCGCTGGTGCCGTATACCGGCAGTGATGCGGGTCAGATCACGGTCGGCGGCGAGCTGAACAAGGTGGCGGCAAATATAGCTATCGGTCGCAACCTTGCTGGCGTGCATTGGCGCTCGGACTACCAACAATCGCTGCTGCTGGGCGAGGCGCTGGCGATCACGATCCTTCGCGACCAGAAACCTACCTACAACGAGAACTTCAACGGCTTCACGTTCACGAAGTTCGACGGCACGACGATCACTGTCTAGGAGAGGGCATTCGCGTTACTGCGTTTGGCCTCGTATGCGGTGATGAAGAAATTCTCGATCTCGCGTACGATGTTGCGATCGTCGTAAAGCACCGCGCATCGTTGCCGGATCTCCTCCGACAGCTTCGCACGCCATGCGTGATCGTTGGCGACGCGAATTGCGATGCCCGCGTACGACGCTGCATCGCTCGCGATCAGATCGCCGATTCCCATCCGCTCGTAACATGCACTGGTGACGCGGCCGCGCATGAACTCTCCGGGCAACGTCACGATCGGCAGGCCCATCGCCAGCGCCTCGTAAGTCGAATTGCCGCCACCGAAATGAAACGGATCGAGCATCACATCGCCCGTCATCAGCAAGCGAAAAAAATCCTCACCCAGAAACGGCGGGTAGAAGACGATCCTGCCTGCGACATCGCCGATTGTTCGCGCGAACCGATCTTCGAGCAACTCCTGCCAGTGAGGCTGCCGGCCGCGAATCAGCAACAGATGCGCGTTGCGATCGTTATGCAGGATCGTCGCAAGCGCCTCTGCGAAATCCGGATGAAACTTGAACAGGCTCTGCGGGCATAGGTAGAGCGTCGCCTGCGGCGCCAGCGCGAGGCGCTCGCGCGCGAGAGGATGGTCGGGGCGCGGCGGACGGCGATAACAGACGGGAGAATTCGTCAGACGAACGAGGCGCTCCGAATAGTGATCGTCAGCCCCGTCCGGCTCCGCCGCGCGCCCCGAAATGAAGTAGTCGATGGCGGGAATCCCGGTCGTCACCGGATGCCCCCACGACACGCATTGCACGGGCGCGAGCCGCGCGAAGGCGAGGTAGTAGGTGAACTCGTCCATCCCAATTTCGGGATAAAATATGACGTCGCAGCGCTCGGCCGCGACGATCTCACGCGCCTCTTTCAACGAGCGCGGAAAGTCCACGACACGATCCGCTAGCATGTCGATCTGCGTCGTCGCCGAGTCAGCCTCGCGATGCGCCCGCATCAGGACGATCTCAAAACGCTCGCGCGAGAGCTCTTCGACGATCCCTCGATACAGCTTTCCTATCGTATGACCGTCAAGGTACTCGCAAACGATTCCCAACTTCAGCCGCGCCGCGGCTTTTCGCGGTGCGAGGCAATGCGGCGCGATCCATCCAAGCTCGGGACACGCGTCGAGATGGAACTTCGCGATGGTTTGCTGAAGCTCGCGATCGTTGAGCCCCTGGTACGCGAGGTAAAAGTTCGTCTTGCCGAACTGCCTATACGGATCGTCGAGGCGGATTCCTTCGCGCGTCAGCATCGCGAGCGAATCACGGATACGCACGCGCACCCTTTCGATCTGCTCGCGAGACTCCGGAACCACTGGCATTATCAGCGCGCGACTGACGCGCGCCGCGATGTCGTGAGGCCGGACCCTCGCGAGTTCTGAACAGATCGCCTCCGCATCCTCGATCCGTCCTTCGATTTCCGCGAGATTCGCCAGATTGAGCAACGCCTCGCGTGCGATCGAATTCGATCGATCGAGCCGCATTGCGCGCGCATACTCGGCCACCGCGTCTGCCGGGCTCCCGAGTTGGAGCAGCATCCCTGCGAGGTTGCATCGCGCCTCGATATACTTGCCATCGAGCTCAACCGCGCGGCGATATTCCGCCAACGCATCGTTAAGCCGCCCGACGTTCGCGAACACCGCGCCCAGGTTGTTGTGCGCGAGCGCATAGCGAGGCGCGAGCGCGATCGCGCGCTGGAAGCATTCGATTGAAGTCGCCACGCTGCCGGGACGATCGAGCCGCGAGAGCGCCGAGCCCAGGTTGCACAAAGCCTCGGGAAAATCGGGCTCGATCTTCAGGGTCTCGATGTACTTCTGAACCGCGTCCGCCGTCTTGCCCTGCGCCAGCATCGCATTGCCTTGCGCGAATGCGAGGTCTGCGCGCCTGCGCATCGCGGCCGCGTTGCCGGCGTGCGCGGCTCGCGATGCGGCGCGGCCATCGCGACCATTGCGCGCTTCATGATGAGACTTGGGCGCCATTGCGGATGCCCAGGATCGTGGCATCAACGCCGCCGCCGCGCCTGAGTGTTAGTGCCTAGCCGATCGTAAGGAATTTGGCGCGCGTGGCAGCGCTCTTGCTGATAGTCTTTCAAGAGGCGCCAAGCCCGGAGGGATGCATCCGATGGAAACGCTTTTTCGCTCGATTCTGTGTCCGATCGACTTCGACCGGGTCTCGATTCCCGCAGTCGAGATGGTTCGCAAGATCGGCCAACAGACCAAGAGCCGTGCGATCCTGCTCTACATCATACCGGGCGAGGGCCAGAAGCCCTCCGAGGACGAATTGCGTGTTGCGCAGGATTCGATGCGCGCGATCTCGCGCAAGTGGTTCGAAGGCGTGCTGCCCCACGAGATCATCATTCGCTCTGGCGACCCTGCGCAGGAAATCGTCAAGGCCGCCAACGATCTCGACGCGGAGTTGATCGTTATGGCGACGCATGGGCGCACCGGTATCGAGCATTTCCTGCTCGGCAGCGTCGCGGAGCGTGTCGTGCGCGAAGCCGAACGCCCGGTCCTGACCGTCCGCCCGTTGCATCACGCGTAACTCGTTCTGACAACCGTTGCGGGATGATATAACTACCTCATGCCCGCATCCGATGCGTTCCATCCCGCCGTTCGCGCCTGGTTCGAGCGCCGCTTCGGCGTGCCTTCGCGGGCGCAGGAACTCGGCTGGCCGATTATCGGCGCGGCCCAGGACGCGGGTGGCTACGACGTTCTGCTCTGCGCGCCCACCGGCAGCGGCAAAACTCTCGCCGCGTTCATGTGGGCTATCAACGGCCTCGTGAAGGAGGCCGAGCGCGGCGCGCTTCAGGATGAGGTCTCGGTCCTCTACGTTTCGCCGCTGAAGGCACTAGCCAACGACGTCCGAATCAATCTCGAAGAGCCGCTCCAGGGCGTATGCGACACCGGCAAGGAGTTGGGGGTCGATCTGAGCGGTCTGCGCGCCGGCCTTCGCACCGGAGACACGTCCGCCAAGGAGCGCAATGCAATGCTCCGGCGGCCGCCGCATATTCTCGTCACGACGCCCGAGTCGCTGTTCATCCTGCTCACCTCGCCGAAGTTCCGCGAGAAGCTGAAGCGCGTTCGTCACGTGATCGTCGATGAACTCCACGCGCTCGCCGGCAATAAGCGCGGTGCGCATCTCGCGCTCACGCTCGAACGCCTCGAGCGGATGGTGCGTGCGGAGGGCAGCCCGCGGCCGAATCGGGTCGGGCTTTCGGCGACTCTCAATCCGATCGAAAAGCTGGCGGCGTTTCTTGGCGGATACGACGCCTCGGGTCCTGGAGCCGATCTCGTGCCACGCCAGGTCAAGATTGTGCGCGCCGACGATCGCGCGCGCGAGATGGATCTCGAAGTCTTGTCTCCTGGACCGGACCTGGGCCCACTGGCGACGCACGAGAATTGGGAGGCGATGTACGACGAAGTCGCGCGCCTCATCGGCGAGCATCGCACGACTCTCGTCTTCACGCTGTCGCGGCGATGGGCTGAGCGCGTCGCGCTGAATCTCCAGAAGAAGCTCGGCGCGAACGCGGTGATGGCGCATCACGGCAGCCTCGCGCGCGCTGAGCGTCTGCTGGCAGAGCAGCGCCTCAAGCGCGGCGAGTTGAAAGCGATCGTCGCGACCTCGTCGCTCGAGCTTGGAATCGATGTCGGCGCGGTTGACCTCGTTTGCCAGCTCGATTCGCCGCGCTCGATCTCGGCCGCGATTCAGCGCGTCGGCCGCTCGGGCCACAGCCTCGGCGCGACGCCCAAGGGCCGGCTCTTCGCGTTGACGCACGACGATCTTCTCGAATGCGGCGCGGCGGTGCGCGCGATTCGTCACGGCATCCTCGACGAAGTTGAGATTCCCACCGGATGCCTCGACGTGGCTGCGCAGCAGATCGTCGCAATTGCAGCCGATGAGGACGAAATCAGCGAGGCTAATCTTCTCGGCATCCTGCGCAGCACGTACACCTTCCGCGATTTCGACGCGGCGAAGCTGACGCATCTGCTCGAGCAGATGGCGACCGAATTGCCCGAACGAATCATGGGTGCGGCGCCCAAGCTCTTCTTCGACCGCGTTAATCATCGCGTGCGCCCGCGCCGCAGTGCGCGGCTCTCGGCGATCACCTCGGGCGGCACGATTCCCGAGGCCGGTAACTACGACGTCGTGATCGAATCCCAAGGCCGCAAGATCGGCGACGTCGAAGAAGACTTCGCGCAGGAATCGTCGCGCGGCGACGTGTTCTCGCTCGGCTCGATGCCGTGGATGATCCGGCGAATCTCGCGCGGCCGTTTGCTCGTCGAACCCGCGCCGGGCATGGCGCCGTCGCTGCCCTTCTGGCAAACGGAAGCAGGCGGCAGGTCGCCGGCGCTATCGGGTGAGATTGCGAATCTCAAGCACGAAATTGTGAAGCGCATGGAGCACGGCGACGAAGCGACTCGCTGGCTCATGATGGAATGCGCAATGAGCGAGCGCGCGGCGACCCAGGCGGTCGATTACGTTCGTCGCGGCTACCTGGCGCTCGGCACCGTGCCCGACGATCGAAACGTCGTGATCGAGCGTTTCTTCGACGGCCTCGGCGGTACACAGATTGTCATCCATTCGCCGTTCGGCATCCGCTTCAATCGCGGCTTCGGCCTCGCGATTCGCAAGAAGCTCTGCCAGTCGTTCGACTTCGAGATCCAGGCTTCCGCCATCGACGACGGCGTGCTGCTTGCGCTGAATTCCCGCCACAGCTTTCCGCTCGACGATCTTTTTCCGATGGTGAAGGCGCGCAACGCGCGCGACACTCTCGTGCAGGCGCTCCTTGCCGCGCCGATGTTCGAGGTGCGCTTCCGTCACGTCGCGAGTCGCGCGCTGACGATCATGCGCTCGTCGCGCGGGCGCAAGGTGCCGGCCTGGATTCAGCGCCTGCGCACACAGGAAGTATTGTCGGCGCTCTTTCCGGGACAGCAGGCGTGCTTCGAAAATCGCCCGCCCGCGATTCCGATTCCTGAGCACTACATCGTCGAGGAGACGCTCAACGAATGCCTGACCGAGTCGGCCGATATCGCGCGGATCGAAAGCACGCTCGATGGAATCGAGCAGGGCAGGGTGCGCGTGACTACTGTCGATTCGGTCGCGCCGTCGGTCTTTGCGCATCGCCTGTTGCTCGCGTGGGACTACTCGTTCCTCGATGACGGCGAGCGCGGCAACCGGCGCAGCCGCACCGTCTCGATGAATCGCGGGATGGCCGAGGACGTGTTCCGCAGCGAGGATCTCTCCGAGATGCTCGCGGGCGAAGCGGTGGCAGCAGTGACCGCCGAAGTCACTGGTTTGGATCCGGCGCGCCGGCCGCGCGACGCCGACGAGTTGCTCGAGCTCATCAAATCGCATGGCGCGCTGACGGCAGACGAAGTCGTCCTGCGCGTCGGCGAGCGTGCGACTGCAATGCTAGATCGCTTGCGCGAAGATGGACGTATCTCGAGCGTCGTTCAAGCTGAGCTTCCGGCGTGGCTCATCGGAACAGAGGACAAGGCGCTGTTCGCGGCGGCTTACGGCCGTGAATCTGCCACGGCCGCTCCAGGAGCGGACGACGCGCGTGAGGAACTGACGCGGCGCGCGCTCCGAACTTCAGGGCCGGTCGTCGTTCGCGAAATCGCGGAGCGCCTGCGCTTCAAGGAAAGTGGAATCGCCTCGATTCTCGCGCAATTGGAATCGAAGGGCGCGATCTTTCGCGGACACTTTACGCGCTCCGACGAAATCCAATGGTGCGACCGCTACAACCTCGAGCGCATCCATCGCATGACGCTCGCGCGTGTGCGCGCCGAGATCGAGCCCTGCGCCGACGACGAATACGGGGCCTTTCGTCTGCGTTGGATGCATGCAGGCGGGACAGATATCGCGGCGAATCAAAACGGTATCGCTGTGGTCCTCGAACAACTCGCCGGGATGGCGTTTACGCCCGACGAATGGGAGCGGTCGATTCTGCCCGCGCGCATCCCAGGCTATCGGCCCGAGATGCTCGACCTGGTGCTCGCCGGCGGCCAGTACGTATGGATCGGCGTGACCGAGGAACGGCGGATCGCGAACACGCCCGAGCGCGTGATGTTCGTGCCGCGCGGATCAACTCTGTTCACTCCTCGTCAAGACAGCAATCCATCCGATCCGAACGAGCAGGCGGTGCTCGCCGCGCTGAACGCCGCGGGCGCACAGTTCCTTGACGAGCTTTCAGATCGCGTCAACGTTTCCGAGCGCGATGCCCTCGCCGCATTGTGGAGGTTGGCCTCGAATGGCCGCGTGACCAATGACAGCTTCGCACCGCTGCGTATGTTTGCGACGGATGCCGATACGGCGCGCGTGCTCGATCCGATACCGGGCCGCCCGCCGACGCGCCGCGATGCCGCCGTGCGTGCGCGGCTCAAGTCGAGTCTCGCGGGTAGATGGTCAGCTCTGCGCGTGCCACCTGCCGCCGCCGATCAGCAGGATGAAACGCGCGATCTCGCGATGCTGCTTCTCGAGCGCAACGGAATCTTGTCGCGCGAGATGCTCGCACTCGAAGCGATGCCGCTTTCGTGGAGCGAAATCTCTTTCGCGCTGCGGCGTCTCGAATACGGCGGCGTGATTCGCCGCGGATGGTTCGTGCGATCGCTCTCAGCCGAGCAGTACGCACTGCCCGAGGCCGTCGAGCAGCTTCGCGCTGCCCGCGGCCTGAATCCTGCGCGCGAACGGACGCTTGCTCTCAGTGCCACCGATCCGGCGAATCCGTTTGGGGCGATGCTTCCCGGTTGCGGAATCGCGCGCGAGGCTTCGAATATCGTCGTGTTGCGCGCGGGCCGCCTCGCGGCAGGCTTACAATCGCGCACGATGGTGTCGGCTGGCGAGATCGACGAAGAAAGTTTTCGCGATGCGGTCGCGGCGATCATCGCGATGAAGCGCCGCGTCACGATCGATACGATCGACGGCGCACCCGCGCTCAAGTCGCCGCGCGTGGGAGCGCTGGCCGCGATGCGCTTTCATTCCGACGGCCGCGCGCTCGTCTATGACGGTCTGCCCGGCCCGATACCCGCGGGAGCTCCGCGCGCGAGTAGCTGATGGAACTGGTAGAAAATCCCGATCTGACCGCGATTCAAGAGATAATCGATCGCAGTACGAAGACGGCTTCGCCCGCGGTCGCGGGGTCGATCGCATTTCCGTCGCGGCAGATGAGCGCGGCGGAGCTCGCCGAGTTCTGGCGCAACAATCGGCTGATCGCGATGTCCACGGTCGGTCCGAACGGCGCCCCGCATATCGCGCCCGTGCACGCGCGAATCGTCGGTGCGCAAATCCGCCTCGTCGTGTACGACAACACGATACGCCGCACCGATCTCGCAACGAACCCGCGCGTCGCGTTCTCAGCATGGAACGCCGAAGGCGCCGCCGTCATTGTCTATGGCCGGGCGCGTGAGATTCCCAACTCCCTGCGCGACGCCCGCGCCGGCCAGGACGGCACGCCGCGCAAGGTCGTCGAGCTGGAAGTGACGATCACAAGAATCTACGCAATGCGCGCGCGCTAAGAATTTCCCTCTCCCGTTAATAACGGGCGAGGGATTCAGAGGATGAGGCGTACTTAAGCGAGGGACGTTGTCGCATTCGCAGGTTGAATGAATCCCCTCGCGCGCTATCCTTAACTCGGCAACAATACAAATGTCTTTGGCGGCGCGCCGTGTCGGGCGCGCCGTCGATTTTGGCGACCCGCAAAGGACAGGATGACGATGGCTAAGAACAGTTTCGGTGCGCGCGCGGCGCTCTCGGTCGATGGCAAGAGCTACACGATTCACAAGCTCGAGGCGCTGGAGAAAAAAGGCTTCTCGCTCGCGCGTCTTCCGTTCTCGATCAAAGTGATGCTCGAAAACCTGCTGCGGCGCGAAGACGGCGTGATCGTCACCAGCGAGCAGGTCGAATCGATTGCCAAATACGACGGCAAGAATGCCGGCGGCGAAATGTCGTTCATGCCGGCGCGCGTTCTGCTCCAGGACTTCACCGGCGTTCCGGTGGTTGCCGACCTTGCGGTGATGCGCGATGCGATCAAGCGCCTCGGCGGCGATCCCGGCAAGATAAATCCGCTCCAGCCTGCCGATCTGGTCATCGATCATTCCGTACAGGTCGATTCATATGGCACGGCCGAATCCTTCGCCACCAACGCCGAGCTCGAGTTCGAGCGCAACAAGGAGCGCTACCTCTTCCTGCGCTGGGGGCAGGGCGCATTCAATAATTTTCGCGTCGTGCCGCCCGACACCGGAATCGTGCACCAGGTGAACCTCGAATATCTCGCGCCGGTCGTGTTCGCTTCGAAGGACGGCGAGGCCTACCCCGATACTCTTGTCGGCACCGACTCGCATACGACGATGATCAACGGACTCGGCGTCGTCGGATGGGGCGTCGGCGGAATCGAAGCCGAGGCTGCGATGCTCGGGCGCTCGATGCCGATGCTGGTGCCGGAGGTCGTCGGCTTCAAGTTGCAGGGCAAGCTCAAGCCGGGCGCAACGGCGACCGACCTCGTGCTGACCGTCACGCAGATGCTGCGTAAGCATGGCGTGGTCAACAAGTTCGTCGAGTTCTACGGTCCGGGTCTCGCCGATCTGCCGGTCGCGGATCGTGCAACGATCGGCAACATGTCGCCCGAGTACGGCGCGACGATCGGATTCTTCCCGGTTGACGATCAGACTCTTACGTATCTGCACCTGACCGGCCGCAATGAGCATCAGATCAAACTGATCGAGACGTACTGCAAGGAGCAGGGCCTGTTCCGCAACGCCAACTCGCCGGAGCCCGTGTTCTCTTCGACGCTGGAGCTCGATCTTGCCTCGGTCGAGCCGAGCGTTGCCGGGCCGCGCCGCCCGCAGGATCGCGTCACGCTCACGAACCTCAAGCGCGAGTTCCGCCGCGAGCTGGTCAAGGAAGTGGCGGGCAAGGACGGCGTCGATGCCAAGGTGATCGAGCGCTATATCGGTGAGGGCGGTAACACACAGTCAGCAGAGGATGGTCCGATTCCCGAATCGCAGCTCGGCCATATCGCGCGCAAGGTCGAGGTCCATGGCGACGGCGGACATCACTATGCGCTGACGCATGGCTCACTCGTGATCGCGGCGATCACGAGCTGCACCAACACGTCGAATCCGTCGGTGATGCTCGCGGCGGGAATCCTCGCGAAGAAGGCCGTTGCGCGCGGGCTGCGCGCAAAGCCGTGGGTGAAGACGAGCCTTGCGCCGGGATCGAAAGTCGTCACGCAATATCTGAAACGCGCCGGACTTATCGAGCCGCTCGAGCAGCTCAACTTTCACCTGGTCGGTTATGGATGCACGACGTGTATCGGCAACAGCGGCCCGGTGGATGAGGCGATCGCGGGTGCGATCAAGCAGGGCAATCTCGTCGCGTCGGCGATTCTGAGCGGCAATCGCAACTTCGAGGGCCGTATCAATCCCGTCGTGCGCTTCAATTATCTCGCGTCGCCGCCGCTCGTCGTCGCATACGCGCTCGCGGGCACGATGGATCTCGATCCCAATAAGCAGCCGCTCGGCGAGGGCAGCGACGGCAAGCCCGTTTACCTGCGCGATATCTGGCCGACGCAGGAAGAGGTCAGCGCCGCGGTCGCGAGCTCGGTCAACTCCGAGATGTTCAAGCTCGAATACGGACAGGTGTTCGAGGGCGATGAGCGCTGGAAGGGGCTCGACGTGCCGGCGGGCAACCTGTTCGCGTGGCAGAAGGATTCCGAGTACGTGAAGGCGCCACCGTTCCTCGATGGCGTCACGGCACAGGTCGGCAAGCTCGGCGATATCACAGGCGCGCGGGCGCTGGCGGTGCTCGGCGACAGCGTGACGACCGATCACATTTCGCCGGCTGGATCGATCGCGACCGACGGTCCCGCGGGCAAGTATCTGGTCGCGCATGGCGTGCGGCCCAAGGACTTCAACTCGTACGGCGCGCGCCGCGGTAATCATGAAGTCATGATGCGCGGGACGTTCGCGAATATCCGGCTCAAAAATCAGCTCGTGCCGGGGGTCGAAGGCGGCGTGACGGCGCATCAGCCCGACGGCAAACAGATGACGATCTTCGATGCGGCCGAGCAGTACCGCGGGGAAGGCGTACCGCTGATCGTGATCGCGGGCAAGGAGTACGGTTCGGGATCGTCGCGCGACTGGGCTGCCAAGGGCACGCAGCTTTTGGGCGTCAAGGCGGTGATCGCGGAGAGCTTCGAGCGAATCCATCGCAGCAATTTGATTGGGATGGGCGTGCTCGCGCTCGAATTCAAGAAAGGCGAGACGCGCGAGTCGCTTGGGCTCACCGGCCGCGAGACGTTTTCGATACTTGGGCTGAGCGACTCGATCAAGCCGCGCCAGACGCTCAAGGTGCGGGCCGAGCTCGAAGGCAAGGTGAAGGAGTTCGAGGCGGTCGCACGGATCGATACGCCCGAGGACGTCGAGTACATGCGCCACGGCGGCGTGCTGCCCTACGTGCTGCGCGAGCTGCTGCGGGCGTAGGTCCTGCTTAACTTGCGATCTGACGAAGCTCTAAAATCCCTCTCCCGTGAAGTAACGGGAGAGGTGGTTTCGGGCGACCCTCACCCGGCGCCGCGCTTTTCGCCGGTCGCTTCGCGACGCGCCGACCTCTCCCTGGTCAGGGAGAGGGTTTGTCGGAGATCGGCGTTCAGGCGTGACTAACTGTTAGCGCCCCTTAGAAGCCTTTCGGATGCGGGATCTTGCCGACTAATGGCAGCAGACGCTTTGCGAGGTCGAGCGTGGTGCGATCGTTCAGGTAGGGCCCTGCGATCTGGATGCCTATGGGGAGGCCGCTTTTCGTTAGGCCGACCGGAATTACCGTCGCGGGCAGGTAGCAGGCGCCTGCTGGCGCCATCCAGGTTGTGAGGCTCCAGTAGTTACGTTGCTCGCCGTCGATTGTGGCGACCCTGCTTGCCATCGGCTCGGAGTGATCGTGCGGTATCGCCGGGCAGGGCATCACCGGCATCAGCATGATGTCCCAGTCGGCGAAGAACTCTTCCCACCGCTTGCGCATCTGGAGGCGCCGCTCATTGTAGCTGAGCCATTGCCGATGGCGCATCGCGAGCAGCCGCCGCGTCTGCGCCGCCGGAGTATCGCCCACAGTGTTCGCGTAGTCGTCGAGTTTGTTAGGAGGCACTCCGCCCGCGAGCGCCGCCTGGAGCAGTGCGAAAAATGTATCGGCGACCTTATCGAGCGTGAAGGCCGGACGCGCGTTGCGATCGACCTTCGCGCCTGCGGCCTCGAGCTTGTGCGCGGCGTTCTCCAGCAGCTCGCGAACTTCGGGCTCGACGCGGCACGCCGGATCGTCGAGCCACGCCGCGATGCGATATTCGCTGAGCAAGCGATGGCGCGGCGGCGGCAGCTTGATGCTCCAGGCAGGATGCTCCCAGCGATTCGGAGTCGTCATGATGTCGAGGCCGAGCTGCAAGTCCTCGACGGTGCGCGCCATCGGTCCCGCGACCGCGAGATCGGCCATCGTCAACGTTCCCGGTGGTCCTGGAATCTGGCCGTGCGCGGGCACGATGCCGTAGCTGGGCTTGTGTCCGGTCACGCCGGACATATGCGAGGGCAGGCGGATCGAACCGCCGATATCGCTACCGAGCTCGAGCGGAGTGAAGCCGCATGCGAGCGCGGCCGCCGAGCCTCCCGACGAGCCGCCCGGAGTGCGCGTCACGTCGTACGGGTTGTTGGTCGTGCCGAATACTTCGTTGTAACTTTGCAAATCGCCGGCGTAGATCGGCAGGTTGGTCTTGCCGTAAATGATCGCGCCCGCTTCGCGCAGCCGCGCGACCGGCCACGCATCTTCGGTCGGGATGAAGCTCGACAGCTCCGGCGCGCCCGACGTCGTGCGCATCCCCTTGGTCTGGAACGAATCTTTGATCGTGATCGGCACGCCGTGCAGCGGGCCGCGATTTTCGCTGCGCGCCAGTGCAGCATCGGCTTCGTCGGCTTCGCGGCGGGCTCGCTCTGCGTCGATCGTCACTACAGAGTTGATCGGCTTGTCGAGCGACTCGACTCGGGCGAGAAAAAAGTCCAGCGCTTCGCGGCTTGAGATCTTGCGATCGCGGATCTGCTTGGCGATCGTGCGCGCGCTCAAAAAGGCAATGTCAGCCATTGCGGAGTCTCCTCGTTAGTTTCGAGGGCTTGGTTGGTTATGCGATTCGCGGCCGCGCGAGATCGACGCGGGCCGCGGTTCCGCTCTTGCGCGTAGCATAGCGCGACAAGAGCCGCACCACGCCCGGCGTGACTTCGCTTATCGCCTCGGGCCGAAATCCTACCGTCTCGGCTCCCTGCGCGGACATCATGCCGAGCATCGAAAGCCTGAGCACGGCGGCGACGGCCTGGCAGTAGCGGAAGCGCTCGAAGTCCATCGGCGCCATCGCATGATAGAGCGGCAGGTAGAGCGCGGAGAAGCTCATGCGCAGCGAATTGCCGATGACGTTATCGCGCATCCATCGCGGATGCTCCATCGCGGACGACGACAGGATGACGGCGGTCGTGGCCGCATCCAGATGCCGATCGCCGACGTCGCTCTTCACCCAATCGATAATGCCGGTGACCTTGAAGCCCGCGACGATCGCGTTCTGCGGATGGTAATCCATGTGCACGATCGATTTCTTCTCGTCGTGGAACTGCGGCGCGCGCGTGGTCAGCCGATGCAGCGCGTTGCGAAGACCGGGCAGCGGCCCTTGTTCGACGCGCTCGTCGATTATGCGGAGCAAGCGATCAAGCAGCGGCATGTCGCCGTCGCCGGGCCGAGCCGAGGTACGCGGAATATCGCGTAGTCCGGGCGCCATCGGATCGAGCCGATGAATTCGCGCCTGGGTCTGCACGAACGAAAAAAACGCCAGTGAGAAAGTCTTGAATGCCTGCGGGAAGCTGCGCGTGGAGAAGAGCGGACCGCCCTCCAGGCGTTGCATCACGAGGAACGGCGCGCCGATCGCCTCGGGATCCTCGACGAAGGCGTACGGACGCGGGACGGCGATTCCGGCAGCAGAAATCCTGTCCATCGTGAGGTACTCGCGCGCGCCTTTCTCAGCAGCGTCGGTGCTCTGGTAGAAGCGCAGCACGAGCGGCTGACCGACCGGCATGGCCGGAAAGCGCCCCGACGGCGAGCTCAGGACGAACTCGAAGACGGTGGTTTCCCATCCACTCGCGAGGACGGCGATGCGCGCAATTCGCGCGTCGAGAAATAAAGCCAATGGGGATTCGATTTGCTGACTGGTGAGCATCCGAGGTGGAACCGGTGTTGCGACGAAGGTTAATACAGCCGGCGCTCACGGGCAAACAAAACTGACACGCGTGTCACCAGACGAGCGCGGCAGATGTTCATAGCCGATGCGCGCCGAGGCTACTGATTGTGCAGGCGATTCATCAGGCGGTTGAACAATCGCGGCTGCCGGCCTTCGGGCTGCGCCGCGCTGCTCGGATTCGCATCGGGCATCGGCGGCATCGGCAAAGTCTCGTTGGGAGTGGTGCCCTGGTCGTTTTCGTAATGATGCTGCACGATCGACGACAGCATCGGCCCGCTCTTGTCACTGATGTCGATAGAAACCTCGACTGACAATCCCAGACGTAGCGGCTTGTCGGGCGGCGGCGGACTGTCGAGCACGATCTTGACCGGGATACGCTGCACGACTTTGACCCAGTTGCCGGTCGCATTCTCAGGCGGCAGCAGTGAGAACGCTGCGCCGGTGCCCATGCTGATCGAATCGACGTGACCCTCATAGATGTAGCCGGGGTAGATGTCGGCCTCGACCGTTGCCTTCTGGCCGACGCGCACATCGGTGAGCTGCGTCTCCTTGAAGTTGGCGGTGACGTAGAGCTTGTCCATCGGCACGACGGCGAGGAGCGGCTCTCCGACCTGCACGCGATTTCCAACGTGAGCGGTTTTGTGAGTCACAATGCCGCGGAACGGTGCGGTGATTTTCGTGTAAGTGAGATCGAGCTCGGCGGCTTCCAGAGCGGCCCGCGCCTGCGAGACGATCGGGCGATCATAGTGGCCGTCGTTGGCTACGTGGTCCTGATGGTCTGCCGCGCCATCGGGGGCTCTTCCGAGTGCGGCCTGCGCCTGGGTGAGCTGATGTTGCGCCAGTTGCTCATCAGCGACGGCAATCTTAAGTCCGGTGTTGGCTTGATCGTAAAATTCGCTTGAGACGACGCCCTGGTTCTTCAACTGTACGGCGCGGTCGTAATCGATCTTGGCCTGGCGCGCCTGCGACTGCGCGAGAGCGACCCCGGCCTCGGCCGCGTTAACCTGCGCATACATTTCGTCAATCGACTGGCGTGCGCGTGCAAGCTGGGCCTGCGCTTGCTGCACGCGAACCTCGAAGTCGCGCGAATCGAGGGTCAGGAGCAGCTCGCCCTGCTTAACGGTCCAGTTGTCTTCGACGTAAACGTTGGTGATCGTTCCCGCGACGCGCGATGAGACCAGGGCGACGGTGCCGTCAGCATACGCATCGTCGGTCGAGACGTGCGAGGAGAAGTAGCGATAGTAATGATAGCCGGGAACGGTCGCCGCGATCAGCGCCAACACCACAATCGCAAGCAGAGCCCGGCGAACGAGCCTGTTCATAGAGAATAGACGGACCCTACAATCCCGAAATTACCTCGTGACGACACCTTCACGCCTCGTCCGGCTAAGTATGACGAACCGGGCAAGCTGTCAATCAAAGGAGCGCGACTCGCACGAAAAGTCAATTGAACGGTTGGTTTGCGGCGCTGAACGAAAGGCGCACTTCGTTCAGTCTTTGACGACGACCTTTGCTGCCACGCCGCTATCAACGACGGCGCCGTTTACAGTTTCGATCACGAGCAAACCGCCCAGGTTGATCGACTGGAAAAACTGGCCCGTGACCGATCCATCGGGACTGTCAAACAGGTAAACCGCCGGCGCGAAGTCGGCGATCGTGAATGCGACCTGCGTGTCTTCGATCAGTCCCTGGTACGGCTCGCCAAATGGACCGGGCACATAGATCTGCACACTGGGATTGGCTGTGGCGGCGACCCCGAGCAGCTTACCGCCGATCTGCACCTGGGCGGTACCGAAGGGATCGGAAGTCGACGCGACGTCGCTAACCGATATTCCATTGAGGATCTCGACACTCATCAGCGAGTTGTCGCTGACGAGTTTGGTGACGATCATCCGAGCGGGCAGCGCGCTGTTGGCAATAGAGATACTGATCGGCGCCGTGCCTTGGACCGTCCACGACGAGCGCGAGTCGGAAATTAGCGCGGTAAACGGCATCCCGATATTGCCGAAGATCTTGTAAGCGGTCGAAGGCGTGGTGTCGGGTGTATTGCCGACCGAGCCGGCGAATCCGCCGAGCGAGTTGTTGCAGGACACCGTCGCGACCGCGAGTACGCCCGTGATGATCGCAAGGATGATTCGATTGCTGGATTTCATTGCGAGTTCCCCAAGTCCTGATTCGTGCTCGCACAGTTGCCTGGGCAGCTTCCATCGACTTTCAGACAAGTCGTCGGGCAGCCACTTGATGTCGGCGAGGCTAGCGGAATCGCGATGCTCGCCGAGGAAATTGGAGTTGGAACTGGAGTTCCTGACGCGGTCGGGGTTGGCTGGTAGCGAGTGATTGTATAGGAATCTCCGGGAGCGCAGATGGCGTACGACCAAGGCGTCGGACTCGCGGAAGGGACGGGCGCAATTGCGTTCCCGGTCATGAGCTGCACGCCGTTCTTGCTCAGCACCACGGATGTCAGATTGTTCGCACCCACAAGGTTGCCGGTCACGCTGCCATGGCCCGCACAACTAAGGGAGAAGTTCAAGGTGGCGCCGGCTGTTGCGCATGGGGTTGGAGGAGTAGCGATCTTTGATCCCACATCGATGGTATGGCCGGTGTATGGATCGGCTGCACCTTGGTATGTGTCTGTTGCCTCGGCAAAAAAGTCGAGCTCGTTATTCGACGGCACGCGCATCGTGTAACTCTGCTTCGTCGGTGTCGAACTGGTGAAGAGTATCGGATCTGACATCGCGACCAGGTTGGTGGTGCCGCTGGTCTCACCAAACACGATGACACTGACATCTTGTCCCGGGGCTGGAGCAGCGTCCAATGTCACGGTGCCGCTTATGAACACTGACGTAAGCGGAAAGTTACACGAGCCCTTGGTGCCGTTGACGATGCAGATGCCGGCGTCTTGCGTGGTGGATGCGTTTGAAGTGCCTTGCGCTAACAACGTGTCATAACCGGGGGCCGATACGCTAATAATGTACGGACCGATAGGAGGCGTGGGCGTGCCCTTCGGGAAAGGGAGGCTCGGAATTTCTGCGAACGACCCGGTTGGATTGTTGAGCGCGTTTAGCTCGGGATATTGACCCGTTACGTCGCTCATAGTCGAGATTGCGACGATGCATTCGCCGATTGTCGTGGGGCTAAAGCAACTCATGAGTGTGATCGTGTTCTGATTCGCCGGCGCAACCAGAAGCTCAACCGTGGCGCCTTCGATTCCAAGCCCTGTGCAGGCATCGACGACCTGCCCCGCGATCGCGCCGACGGTCTGATTAGCCTGCACGCTGAAGGTCTGTATTGAGGGTGTGTTGGGCATGAGCGGCGGAATCCGCAGGGCGGAGTAAGTAGAGTTGTTGCCCGCTACTACCAGGTCGTAAAGCGTGCCGGCCTCGCTGGCAGGCAATGTCAGCATGAAGGTGTTGTTCGGACCGATCGGGATACTGGTGACGAACGTATCCGTCCCGGCGACGAATGCGGTCAGCGTCTGAACTGTCCCGCCGGTTACAGTGGAATTACCCTTCACGGTAGCCAACACGGTTCCGACACCGGGGACGGGGCTGGTTACCTGGCTGGCGGTCAGATCGACCACGTAGGGGCCGCCTGTGCTGGTGGGGGCATCCGTGATGTCGAAGTTCAGATTGACAACAACAGTGGTAGGACTGGAGGTCTGAACCGGAGCATTTATCTGAATGACCAAAGCGGCGCTGTTAAGCTGGATCGGATACAGGATGCATCCTTCAAGGCTGGCGCCTGCGCATAGCGGCACGATCGCGCCCGGGGAGGGATCGAGCTGGATCTGCAGCGTCTGATAGTTCCCGGTCAGAATCTGCGTGGTGTTATACACGACTGGTAGTCCGGCGACGCTGTTCAGATCCATCTGGAACGCGCCCGGCGGGCTGCCCGCGGGAGCTTGGTCCGGAAGGGGAATGGTGCGCCAATTCGTCGCGCTCGTGCTCGCCATGGCGGTCGTGTTGACGAGTACGTTGGCCACATTCAGCAAAACGTTTTTCAAAGGGATCGTGCTGCCGCTGTCGTCGGTGACGGTCGCCGTGAACACGACCTGGATGTCACCGAACGAGGTCGTAGTGGCGGAGCTGCCGCTGCTCGAGTTTGAGCAGGCCGCAAAATAGACCAGCGCGAGTGCCACGTATGCGATGCGAACAATCGATTTCAAGAGCTTCACCACTTTGTTGCCAGGCTTGATCAGAAAGGCGGCAGCAGCGCGTTGTTGCAGACGCCGGGACACATCGCGGTACCTTGGCCGTTACTAAAGCACGAGGAGGGACAAGGTGATGCCACGGACGCTGGCGTGGGGAGCGCGCTCGGCGTGATCGAGGCTGTTGCTACCGAAATGGGGGCTGGAGTCGAACTCGGACCCGGAGCGGGAATGGTTGGTGTCGCCGTCGGCTCAACAGGAGTCGGAGTCGCAGTTGGCGTAGGGCTGGGAAGGTCAAAGCGCGTAATCACGTAGCTAACATCGCCGGCGTTCATTTCATTCAGTCCCGGAGCGCAGAACGAGAACGTGTTGGCTGCCGGGTTAGTGCCCGAAGCTGAGATCGGTCCTTGCACGCCGACCGGGAACAACGAGACGGGATTGCCAGTCGAGCTATCTATTTTGCTGAGCAGAGCCGTCGTGGCGGTGTTCGGGAGGATGAAACTTCCGCTGATGCTGCCGTGGCCGGTGCAATCCATCGTCTGGGGGAAAGTCACATCAGATACGGTAGCGCATGAAGAAGTCGGGCCGGGGACGCCTGATTTCACGAGGATCGTATGGCCACTGTAGGGATCGGTGACGCCCTGGTTCAGATCGACCGCGGTGGCGAACAGGTCGAAGGTTTGCGGCGACACGCCGCCAATCGTCGTCGGCACGTTCATCGTGAAGGGCAAGCTCATATTCGAGGTGCTGCTGAACACTATCGGTGTCTGTAACGCAGACACAAGGTTACTGGTCGCTGTTTGCTCGGCGAATACCTGTACCACCACGGATTCATCCGGAACCGGGAGGCTGGTGAGGCCGACCGTTCCGGTGATCTTGCCCGAGGTCAGCGCGATGTCGCATGGTCCGGTGCTGCTCCCAATCGTGCAGGTGCCGCCTGTTTTAATCGGCTGATTCGGGATCGGGATCGTCGGCGTCGCAGTGATGAAGGACGTATCGTATCCCGCGGCCGACACCTCGAGCGTATACGGTCCGGGTAACGGGATGCTGTTGAATACGCCGGGCGTCGGGAGCTGGCCTGGCAACGGGAATGATCCGGTGACGTCAGTGGAAGCAGTCGCGATGACCACGCATTGGCCGGGGGATGCAGCGCAATTTGTTGACTGTCCGGCTTGCGGCAGCAGGAGCTGAACCGTCGCGCCCTGGAGCGCAAGATTGGTACATGCGTCGATGATCTTTCCCGAAATCGTGCCGATCTGCTGCTTCGTCGATATCGTTGGGCTGTAGGTGACAGCTTGGGCTGGAATGATGGGGCCGAAGCGATCGGCGGCATAAGTCGAGGAGCCGCCCGCAACATACACATCGTAGTAGGAGCCGATCGTGGGAGCCGCCGGCAATTGCAACGTGTAGTTGCCCGCGGAATCGGGCAGCGCACTTGACACGATGTTATTGGTGCCTGCGACTTCGGCGGTGACGGTCAGATTGCGGACGCCGTTCGCATGGGCGGGGATTACAGCATGCTGTTGGACGCCGATCACGCCGCTGATCGTGGCCAGCTGCTGGGTAGTCGCCTGCGAGCCCTGGAAGCTAATGGTATATTTGTTCGCGTTGGTCCCGACGATGCCGACCGACGAAGTGGGTGCGCTGGCCACGGTCACGCCGAGGTTGATGATCAGCGTCGTCAGTTGATTGGCATTAACCGAGATTCCGGGAATCGAAAACGACTCGCCTAGGGTGCTCTGCAGTAAGATGGGATAGGGGGCGCATCCTTCGACGGTTGCACCCTGGCCCGGGCAAAGCGGCACAATCTTGCCGGGTTGATTGATATCGAGATCAACCTCGACCTGCTTGTAGGTATTGGGGTTGACCTGCACGGTATTGAACAACAGGGGAACGTTCTGAATGTTGTTCGCATCAACTTGCAGATCGACCTGGTTCTGCGGCGTGAGGCCCAATGGCACGGGTATAAGATTCCAATTTTGCGCACCCGGCGCTGCGCCGGCGACCGCGTTGACGCGCACTTGCTGGATGTTGAGGAAGACGTTTTTGAAGCGCTGCGTAGCCAGGCCCGAGCCGTTGGTGATCGTGGCGGTGAAGCCGACCTGGAGATAGCCCTTTGGCGTCGTCTGTGCCAGCGCAGACCCCCCAAAGCCGAATATTCCAGCCAGGACGGTGGTTAATATCAACAGGGTTGCGCTTTTGTGCACCGCCCCACCCGCAGCAACCAAAGGACTTTTGTTCACTCAGATTCCAAATGAAGAGATTTGGCTAAGCGTTTGGGATAACCTAACAGAACCGAGAAGGCAAGAAACCTTCCCGCATGTGTGACGTACAAACTTGACTGATTGCACTCGCTATCCGGAGAATCAAAGCTGCCAATGAAAGCGGCTCGCCACTTTAATCCCGGCCCTTCAGCTTTAGCGACCATCATCGCCGTGGTCTCGACTTTGATCTTGCTCGGAAGCGCGTCCGCACGCGCCGATCTCAAGGTCACGATCGGCAATCCCGGCCTCGAGCACTTCGATTCCGACGGCGGCGTCGAGCTCGATTTCGGCCTGACCGATCCCAACGGCAACCCGGTCGGGAATCTCAAGCCCGACAACGTCAAGGTCTACGAAGACGGCAAGCTCGCGAAGATCCTGGATTTTCGCGGCGTAGGGCAGGGGCGCCCGGTCGATATCGTGTTCGTGATGGACATCACCGAGTCGATGCAGCCCTATATCGACGCGGTCAAGCAGAACGTGATTGCGTTCGCGCAGGACCTGGCATCGAACAATCGCGACTACCGGCTCGGCCTCGTCACGTTCGAGGACTACGTAGTCTCGAAAGAGAAGGACTGCAACTGCCCGTATAGCTACACGATGACCTCGAACGTCAAGGAGTTCACGGACTGGGTCGGCGGGCTGCACGCCGGCGGCGGCGGCGATATTCCCGAAGACCAGCTCGACGCGCTCGCTTATGCCGCGACGTTTCCCTTCCGGCCCGAGGCCGAGGGCATCATAATTATCGTGACTGATGCGCCGCCGCATCACGCGGGTGACGGCTCGGCGTTCTCGCAACACGACCAGGCCTACTGGGACCATCATCCGGATAAGAACGCCGACGTGACGAACCTCACGGGCGACAAGGTTGCGGCACTGATGAAGAAGAACGGCCTGACGCTCTACGCCGTCGTGCCGCCGCCGTTTATCGCGCCCGAATATCAGCAGATCGTCGATGCGACCCACGGCCGCTCGTACAACATCATCACCGAGGAGGGACGCTTCCCCGAGCTCGTGCGCGAAATCGGCCATTCGATCGCGACCGAGTATTCGCTGACTTATCGCACTCCGCGTCCGATTGAGGACGGCACCAGTCGGAGCATCGAGCTCAAGATCGATTACGACGGCCAGAACGGCGACGCGGCGACATCGTATCAAGTGCGCGGCGTCGGCGGCGCGGCGATCAACGTCCCGGAAGACACGGGCAATAGCGGCGAGAATACGACCGGAACGGGACTGCGGCAGTTCTCGTTCAACTGGTGGAACGCCGCGGTTCCGATGATCGGGCTGTTCGGTTTGTTCGCGCTCTCGCGGATGCGCTTCGGCGTGTCGCAGGAAGAACTGAAAGCAATCGTACAGGCGCAGGGGAGTGCCCCCGCGCCGTCAACTGTGATGCAGCAAGCGGTGCGCACAGTTCAGCGCACAGTCTCGTCCGTACCGCAGCGCCCGAGCGCGCCGCAGACTCCGCCGGTCACCTCGCCGCGTGGACCCGGGATGACCCAGGGGGCTCGCCTCGTGACCGTCAATCCCGGAGGCCCGCTGCCTTCTGAATACGCCCTGATGAAAGACGAGGTCACGCTCGGGCGCGGCGAGGACAACGACGTAGTGATCCCGCACGCCAGCGTCTCGCGATCGCATGCGCGCCTGATGCGCCGCGATGGCGGCTTCGAGCTGATGGACCTCGGCTCAACCAACGGCAGCTACGTCGATGAGCGTCGTATCCAGGGTTCGGTGTTCGTCGGCGCGGGCGCGCAGGTGCGCCTCGGCGATATAAAGTTCGTGTTGCAGATTTAGCTCGCTTGCGAGGTCGCGATGCGCGTTTTCGTCACCGGCGCCACGGGATTCATCGGTTCTGCGATTGTTGAGGAGCTGGTCGCCGCGGGTCATCAGGTGATTGGGCTCGCGCGCTCGGATGCCTCCGCGAAGGCCCTGGAAGCAGCGGGCGTGCTCGTGCATCGCGGCGATATCGAAAATCTCGAAAGCCTGCGCAGCGGCGCCGCGGTGTCCGACGGCGTCATCCACACCGCCTTTAACCACGATTTCTCACAATACCAGGCCAACTGCGAGACCGATCGACACGCGATCGAGGCACTCGGCTCGGCGCTGGCCGGCTCGAATCGTCCACTGATAGTCAGCGGCGGCACCGCGATGCTCGCGCCTGGTGGCTCTGGCACCGAGGATGACGCGGTGGTTCCCAGCGCCGCCGGCGTTCCGCGGAGCGCGTCCGAAGAGGCGACGATGGCACTGGCGGCGCAAGGCCTTCCCGCTTCCATCGTGCGTCTGCCGCCCTCGGTCCATGACACGGTGAAGATGGGCCTGGTTACGCCGCTGATCGAAATCGCGCGCGAGAAACGTATCTCGGCGTACGTTGGCGATGGCACGAATCGCTGGCCCGCGGTGCATCGCCTGGACGCGGCCCAGGTCTTTACTTTGGCATTGCAGAAGAGCTCAGTCGGCGCCCGCTTTCACGCGGTCGCAGAAGAGGGCGTCGCGCTCAAAGACATCGCCGAGGTCATCGGGCGCCGCCTGAACATTCCCGTCGTCGCGCAATCGCCCGAAGAAGCCGCCGAACACTTCGGCTGGCTCGGGTTCTTCATGGGCATTGATTCGCCCGCCTCGAGCGCACAAACGCGGGAGCGCCTCGGATGGCGTCCCACTCATCCCGGACTGCTCGCCGATCTCGAGCACGCGCGTTCTTGAAATTTGAATGAAGGGCGCATCTGCGGCGCAACCACGCCGCAGATGCGTTTCGAATAGATTCTCAGTGCCCCGCGTTCTGGAGCTTCTCCGGCGTGAAAAACGCGTTATCGACCGTGCCCATGTCGATATACCAGCATTCGCGCTCCTCGGAGTTCGGCCCCGGCATATAGACGACGGAGCTGACCCCGGTCTGCAAATCCTGATCGACGAGGCCGAGCTGGAACATCCGCTTGTAGGGATAAATCGCGACCTTCGCGTCAGGCACCGGGCGATCGCGATAGGTCTGGAAGGTCGCGATCGTTTTCCAGAGCGCCCCGTTGCGATCGTATTGGTCCGAGGCGGTGATGAACCATCCTTCGGCATCGAGGTAGAGGGTGCGCTTTGGGATCGAGAGATCCGTCCCGGGCTTCGCGTCCGCCTCGACTACGTAGAGATGGCGCATCTCCCAGGCTTCGGGGCAAATCGTCTTGCCGCCATCGGTCGGACAGGGTTGCTCGGGCGAATGCTCGGCGTGCACGGACGCCAGCATGTTCTTGTCACCGAGGTACTTGTAGGTGAAGTCTTCGATCTTGGCCGAGAACCCAAAGTACGAATCTGGGTCGAGCGTGTTGACGTAGGCCGGAGCGCCGCCGCCTGCGCCCACTCCGCCCATACCGCCACCACCGCCGCCCCCGCCCGAGAAACCAGGCAGCGCCGCAATCGCGTCGGAAAGGATTTCCGGCGACTGACGGCGCAGTCGGCGGGTTTGCGGATTGAACACCCACACGTTGTCATCCTGCTTCGGATCGATGTGGCGGAAACGCAGCATCCCATAGCCGCGCAGCGAGGACGGCTCGAGGAAAGGATAAAAGCCAAACCGGTAACGGACACCGCTTGCTGCCCCGTCGGGATCGGTCGGAACGGGCGGCACCTCGATGCGGCCGATATTGTTATAGAACGCGAAGTGTCCGACCGTGTAGTAGCTGAGCGGCTCGCCGCTCGCGTCCGCTCCGTAGCTTGCGACCTCAGGAAAGCGCATATCAATATCGTCGCTGTACATCGGGCGGAAACTGAAGTTCCACATGATTTTCGTCGCGACGGTCGGATCGTTGGGATCAAGCAGCGGAAAGGGCTGGCCCGAGACGTAGTTTTTCAATGTTCCATCGGGCGCAAGCTGAACCTGCGGCGAGTACTTCTCGGTCGCGGCCGTGAACGGCGGCGGCCACTCGAGCTTGTCCGACGGCACGATTTTCATCGTCATGCCCTTCTGCACGAGCACGTAGTTGCCGGGGCTCAGAAGCCCCTGGACTTTCGCCGCGTTGTCCTTGGTGATGAAATCTCCCGGCTTAACCTGCGCTGCTGATACGCCCGCCAGAGCCAAAGCGGATGCCACCACAGCCAGCACAGCCGCGGACTTCTTGCCTAACTCCATTTTGCCTCCAATCCTCACGCGAGACCTCGCCCAATTGTCTATCGCGAACGTACAAAATCCGCGAACAATTAGCAAACCTCTTTGTGAACAGCGCCAGGTGCCGCCCTTGAAATCCTCAGTTGTCCGCATCATTCCCTGGCCATATTATCGAAGCAGAGGACGCAGTTTCTGATGAATATGAAGGCTGGGGCGCGGTACTACTCGGCGCTTATCATAGTCGCGGCGATCGCGGTCTCACCAGTGGCCTTTGCGCAGTTGTCGCGGATGGGTCCGCCGCTTCCCACGACAGTTGTGGTCACCAAACCGGCTCCGGGGCAGATATACGGAAATCAACAGGTCGTCACCTTCGGTGTGAAGAACAAGACCTACAAGTTTATCCTCAAGGACGCTTGGGTAGACGATCCGCAGCAGATCGTGCATTGGCCCGACGTGTGGCAGCAGGTCGAACAATACCGGCCGAATTTCCAGACCCAGGGCCTCGACGCCGACGTGTTCGAGAAACTCGAACCGGGCCAAACGCTGACCGTGCGCGGCATGTACGCGCCGCTAAACCAGACCTTCGAAGTAATGGGCACCGATCAGGGCGCCACCTTCCAATCCGCTCCGCACTACTAGGCGAGCGCGCAGGCCAGACAGAACGGGCTCGCGGAAAAGCATCGATTGCTCAAACTTCTCTTCCTGATTTGAGAAGGGTACCTGAAACTGCGCTCCTCATCGCCGCGCCGAGCTCGCGCTGACGATAGTCGAAGATCTCGCGCAGGCTGCGATCGACGAACAGAAGCCGCGCGATCTCGCCGAGCGGTCCGAACGGTATCGCGTACTCGACGCGATCCATCATCTCGGTTTGATCGCCGACCGCGCGGAAGTCGTGTGTATGCCGAAAGAAGGCGTAGGGGCCTTTTTCCTGGATATCGACAAACCTAAGCGGCGGCTCGACGAGCACGATCTTCGTCCGCCATTTGATCGGAACGGCGTAAAGCTGGAATCGATACTCGAGAACCGTGCCTTCGAGCGCTACCGGAGGGGGCTCACTTAAAAATTCGAAGTGCAGGAACGCGGGCATCAGGCGCTCGAGATTGCGCGGAACATTGAAAAAATCGAAAGTCATCCTGAGCGGATAGGGCACCAGCTGCGCGCGCTCGAAGAGGTGGATTTTCACGGCTTCGAGCCTAGCCGAGCCGCGCTCGCGACGCAGTCGGAGCGCACGTTGTAGGCTCGCCCGCCCTGATATACGCTTAGCTCTTCTACTATTCCGCCTCGAAAGTATTAGATGAAGAAACTCAAGGGATCCCAGATCGTGATCGAGAGCCTCCTCGCCGAGGGAGCCGATGTCGTCTTCGGCTACCCCGGAGGCGCGATCCTGCCAACCTACGACGCGCTCCTCGATTCTCCTATCAAGCACGTGCTCGTGCGCCATGAGCAAGGCGCCACGCACATGGCCGAGGGCTACGCGCGCGTGAGCGGCCGCCCGGGCGTATGCATCGTAACGTCGGGGCCGGGCGCGACCAATGCCGTCACGGGTATCGCCGACGCCTATATGGATTCCACGCCGATGGTCGTTCTGTCGGGGCAGGTCCCGACCTCGCTTATCGGCAACGACGCGTTTCAGGAAGCCGACTTCGTGGGAATCACGCGGCCGTGCACCAAGCACAATTTCCTGGTCAAGAACGTCAAGGACGTCGCCAAAACGATCAAAGAAGCCTTCTTCATCGCGGGTACTGGCCGGCCCGGACCGGTCGTCGTCGATCTGCCGCGCGACGTGCAGCAGGCCGAGCACATTTTCAAATATCCCGACAAAGTCGAGCTGCGCGGCTACAAGCCTACGTTCAAGGGCAATCCACGCCAAATCGAGCGCGCGATCGAAGCCATCGAAAAAAGCTCATGCCCGCTCTTCTATGTCGGCGGCGGTGTGCAATGGTCGGGCGCTGCGCCCGAGCTGCGCGAGTTGGTGCGTGGGCTGCATATTCCGGTCACCGAAACGCTGATGGGCCTCGGCTCGATGAATGCCTCCGATCCGCTGCGGCTCGGGATGCTCGGGATGCACGGCTCGTATGGCACCAACACGGCGGTCGTTAACACCGATTGCCTGATAGCCGTCGGCGCGCGCTTCGATGATCGCGTTACCGGACGGATCGCGGACTTCGCTCCCAAGGCCGAGACGATCATTCACATGGATATCGACCCCTCGTCGATCTCCAAGAATGTCAAAGTCGATATTCCGATCGTCGGTGACATCAAGTCGGTGCTCACTGACATGCTCGTGCAGATCAAAAGCCACGAGAGTATCGGCAAACGCCACGCCGACTGGGCCAAATGGCATCAGCAGATCATGCAGTGGCAGAAGGACCGCCCGCTCTACGAGCGCGACGCCAAGGAGCGCGAGAGCGTATCGCCGCTGAGCGTGATCGAGGAGATGCACAATCTCACCAAGGGCGACTGCATCGTCGCGACCGACGTGGGACAGCATCAGATGTGGGTGGCGCAGCTCTTTCCGTTTGAGAATCCGCGCTCGTGGCTGACCTCGGGCGGCCTCGGCACGATGGGCTACGGCCTGCCGGCCGGAATCGGCGCCAAGTTCGCCGCGCCCGACAAGCCGGTGATCGTGGTGTCGGGCGACGGCTCGATCCAGATGAATATCCAGGAGCTCGGCACGGCGGTTCAGTACGGCGTCGATATCAAGGTGATCATCCTGAACAATCATTTCCTCGGGATGGTCCGGCAGTGGCAGGAGAAGTTCTACCAGGAGCGTTACTCGTACTCCGCGATGTCAGTACCGAACTTCGTCAAGCTCGCAGAAGCATATGGCGCGCACGGCTTCCGTATCGAGAAGTCAAAAGACCTCGTTGCAACAATGAAAGAAGCCTTCGCAACGCCGGGACCGGTGCTGATCGACGTGGTGATCCCGAAAGAAGAAGCGGTGATGCCGATGATCCCGCCGGGCGGATCGATGTCCGAGATGCTCTTCGCGTAGGCAGAACAAGATCACCACCAAGACACGAAGGTCACAAAGAAGGACGGCGCTGACGCCGTCCTTTTGATTTTCCGTTTGAAGTTAGTAGGGTGGGCGTCCCTGCCCGCCATTAAGACGGCGCGCTTCGCGCCCTCGACTCTGCCTTGGCGCCCTTCGTGTCTTGGTGGTGATCTTTTTGATTGCTACTGTCCGACCACAATAACTGGAGGACATAATCGATGGCGGCGCGCGTTCCTTATCTTAACCGTGACGATCTGCCCGAGGCTGATCGGGAGATTTTCGACAACCTGACTCGCGAGCGTGGGAATGTTGGGAACATCTTTCGTGCGCTCGCCAATACTCCGAATCTGCTGCGGCGATTTTTGGCGCTGGGCGGCGAGTTGCGAAACGGCACCGCGCTCGATCCGAAGCTGCGCGAGCTTGCGCTGATGACGGTCGGCCGGCTCACGGAGGCCCAGTACGAATTCACGCATCATTGGAATCTGGCGCGCAGCGTCGGCGTCCCGCGCGCGCAGCTCGAGGCGCTCGCCGATTGGGAGCGCTCGCCGCATTTCAACGATCAGGAGCGTGCGATTATCCGCTATGCCGTCGAAGCGACCCAGAACGTCAAGGTCAGCGATTCGACCTGGAACGGGGCGCTCGGCTTTCTCGATCGGCGGCGGATGATGGAGCTGGTGCAAAATGTTGCGTTCTACAACATGGTCGTGCGCATCCTGGTGCCCGTCGGCGTGGAAGTAGAAGAGGGCGTCACCCGCCGCTGAGAAGAAAAAAAGATCGCCACCAAGGCACGAAGACAGAAGCACGAAGGCACAAGAATAATTGGCAAGGACGGCGCATCCGCGCCGTCCTTGCCTACCTTCGTGACTTCGTGTCTTTAACTAAGTGTCTTTGTGGTGATCTTTTTCTTCTCTCCCTTCGCGAGGCCGCCATAAGCGCCACCGACTTTCTGCATTAGAATCATTGACAGTTCTTTCAATCGGTGCGAGTAACTGGCGCAAGACCTGCGCCTTCGGGCTGGAGGATGGGATCATGGCGGATTTCGACCTCGTTATTCGCGACGGAATGATTATCGATGGCACCCGGATGCCGCGTTTTCGCGGCGATATCGGGGTTAGGAACGGCCGTATCGCGAAGATTGGCCGCCTGCGCTCCAGCGATGGCGCCAAGGTTATCGACGCGAGCGGCATGATCGTCGCTCCCGGCGTCGTCGACCTGCATACGCATTACGATGCTCAGCTCTTCTGGGATCCAAGCTGCTCGATTTCGAGCTGGCACGGTGTGACCTCGATCGTGATCGGTAACTGCGGCTTCGGCTTCGCCCCGGTGCATCCGGAGGGACGCGAGCGCGCGATGCTCACGATGACGCGCGTCGAAGCGATCCCGTATGCCTCGATGAAAGCCGGGATGCCGTGGGACTGGACCACGTTCCCCGAGTTCCTCGACAGTATCGACCGTCATCCGAAGACGCTTAACATCCTGCCGTATGTGCCGGTCTCTCCGCTGCTCACTTATGTGATGGGGCTTGATAACGCCAAGTCACGTCCGCCGACAGAGGCCGAGGAGCGCGAGATCTGCCGTCTACTCGACGAGGCGATGGATGCCGGTGCCTGCGGATGGTCGGCGCAGCGGCTCGATCCCAACGGGCCCGCATGCGTGCAGCGCGATTTCGACGGCACGCCGATGGTCTCCGACCTGATGGCTGATGAAACCTGCCTCGCGCTCGCGCGCGTGCTCGCGCGGCGCAACGAGGGCTTCGTGCAGATGACGCTGGTCTCGACCGACCCGATGCATGACATGAACCATTTCGAGCAGCTCGCGCAGATAAGCGGGCGGCCCGTGCTCTACAATGTCGTGCAGCCGCGCGACTCGCGGCCCATGGTTCATCGCCAGACGATCGAGTGGCTCGAGAGTTGCCGTCAGCGCGGAATCCCCGTTTACGGTCAGGCCGTCACGGTGGATACCGGCATGGCGTTCACGTTTATCGACTGGAACCTGTTCGATGAATGCCAGGCGTGGTGTGATGCCACGACCGGAACGCGCGAGGAACGCGCGCAGAAGCTCAGTGATCCCTCGCGCCGCGAAGCGCTGCGCAGCAAGATGCCTTTCGTGATCACCGATCAGTTCGATCAAATCTTTGTGAGCCAGGTGGAGCGCGCTGAGCTGAAGGACAAAGAAGGTCTTACGCTGCGCGAACTGTCGGAGCGCACGGGGAAGCATCCCGTGGACGCGATGCTCGATCTCGCCGTCGCCGACGATCTCAACGCGGAATTTTACGCACCCGGACCGAATCAGAACATGGACTTCATGAAGGAGATGCTCGAATACCCGTACCTGATTCCGGGTGTTTCCGACGGCGGCGCGCATACCAAGTTTTTCACCGGCGGCCAGTACCCCACCGAGTTCCTGGCCAATCTCGTGCGCGAGCGCGGGATGCTGCCACTCGAGGATGCGCACTGGCGGTTGAGCGCCCTGCCTGCCATGTGCGCGGGATTCCGCGATCGCGGCACGCTGCGCGAAGGCGCGCCGGCCGACGTGATCGTGTACGACCTCGACAAGCTCGCAGTCGGCCCGATGGAGAAGGTATACGATCTGCCGGGCGGCGAGTGGCGGCGAATCCGCAGGGCGAAGGGCTACCAGGCAATCGTCGTCAATGGCGAAGTCACAATGAGCGACGGCCTCGCCACGGGCGCAACCTCGGGCCGCCTGCTACGCCACGGCCACGGCGGTTAAGCTACGAAGTCTTTCCGAGGAAGATGTAGTGGGGCGGGCGTCCTTGCCCGCCGTTAAGATGCGCGGGTCTTCCCGCGCGTCTATTCTGCAGGCAACAATCGGTGGCGCGAGCCATCCGGCTCGCGCGTGTCAATGGCGGGCAGAGACGCCCACCCCACTGCATTTTCAAGCTATATTTCCATCGTGAAGTCGCCTGCGGAGCATTTCGAAAACGGGGTGGAACTCTTCAACGCCGGCCGCTTCTTTGAATGCCATGAGGCCTGGGAAGAAGTCTGGAAGCGCTCGCAGGGCGACGAGAAGCTCTTCTACCAGGGTCTGATTCAGGCCGCAGTCGCGATCCTGCACGCCGAACGAGGCAATCGTGAAGGCGCACGATCGCTATGTAGCCGCGCGATGGCCAAGCTCGATCAGCTTCCGGCCGAACATATGGGACTTGCGATCGCGGAACTGCGCGAAGCGGTCTGCGATTTCATTGCGATGGCAACTGCTCCGAATTTGGCGGAATTGCCGCCCCGGCCTCGACTCAGGCGAATTGCAGACCGTTAGCCATCGTCGATTTCCAGTCTCTACGGGCCGCTTAGGTCGTCCTCATATAGAAAGGTAATTTTCTTTAATGACTCATTCTGATTTATTAGAATGGTTCAAGATGTCCGCCGGCGGCTGGAGCGCATGCATCGTCTCGGGCCAGGGAAATACAGGTGGATGCTGAATTTAGTGGCGGATTTATCGTCCGATAGATGAGGGTCGAGGCGTGAAGCCGACCCTTTACATGCAAGCCTTTCCAGGAGGAGTTCATGGTTAAGAAGTTCGCCGCTATCGCGGGCGGCGTCCTGATCGGTCTGGTTGTAGTTTTCGCCCATCAAGCCGGCGCCTTCCCGTTCTGGGGTTCAGGCGACGACTCAAGTGCGGCGCCGTCGCCTTCGGCGGGCAACTCGATGCCGATGGCGTCGGAGCCGGCCAAGCCCAACACCCCCGAGCCCAACGAGCGCGTCGGCGTCATTTCCTCGTTCGCGCCGCTCGTCAAGCGCGTCATGCCGGCGGTCGTGAGCGTCAAGATCGTTCAGGACGTCAAGATTTCCGGCGGTCCGTTCGGTGGCTTTCAAGGCCCTGGAGATGAGGGCGGCGATCCTAACGCAGGACCCGGCGAAGGCGATCAGGGCGGTGGCCCGGGAGATCAGGGTGGTCAGGGCGGTGGCGGCCCAATGCAAGGCGATCCTTTTGAGCAGTTCCGGCGCTTCTTCGGCCAGGGCATGCCGCGCGAGTACAAGCAGCATGGTCTCGGCTCGGGCGTAATCGTATCGCCAGACGGATATATCCTGACCAACAACCACGTTGTTGGTAACGCCGACGAAATCGACGTGCAGCTCTTCGACAAGCGCGAATTCACTGCCAAGGTCATCGGCAAAGATCCCAAGACCGACCTCGCGCTAATCAAGATCGACACCAAGGACAAGGTTCCGCTTCCGGTTGCTCCCCTCGGCGTATCAGGCGACACCCAGATCGGTGACTGGGTGATAGCAATCGGCAATCCGTTCGGCGTCGGCACCACCGTAACCGCCGGTATCGTATCGGCCAAGGGCAGGATCCTCGGTGGCGACTACGACGACTTCATCCAGACCGACGCGTCGATCAATCCCGGCAACTCGGGCGGTCCGCTCTTCAACGCCGAAGGCCAGGTTATCGGTATCAATACCGCGATCTACAGCCGCACCGGCTCCAACGTCGGTATCGGTTTCGCGATTCCCATCGACCTCGCCAAGAACGTGATGGATCAGCTCAAGGCCCACGGCCGCGTGATCCGCGGATGGCTCGGCGTCGAGATCCAGGAAGTCACCAACGACCTCGCGCAGTCGTTCGGCCTCGCGCAGGCGACCGGCGCCTTGGTGGCGAAGGTTGACAAGGACGGACCTGCGGCGAAGGGCGGAATCGAGCGCGGCGATATCGTGATCAAGTTCAACGGTCACGACGTTCACGACGAGCACGAGCTGCCCGCTCTTGTCGCGGAAACTCCGATCAACAAGTCGGTGCCCGTCGAGATCATCCGCAACGGCAAGCACATGACCGTACAGGTCACGACCGGTGAGCGCACCGAACCCACGGTGCAGACCGCCAAAGCGGAAGATCAGGGCGGCAGCTGGGGTATGCAGGTCGGCGATCTGACGCCCGACCTCGCGCAGCAGCTCCATATTGACATCACCAAGGGCGTCGTCGTGCGCAAGGTGAATCCTGACAGCCCGGCGGCGGATGCCGACCTTCAGCCCGGTGACGTTGTGCTCGAAATCGATCACAACAAGGTCGCGACCGTGAACGATTTCGTCGCCAAGGCCAAAGCGGCCAAGGACTCGAAGAAGCCGGCGCTGCTGCTGGTTCAGCGCGGCGCGGCCACCCTCTACACCGTGATCAAGCCGCCATCGGAGCAAGGCCAGGGCTAATCACGAAACGGCTAGTCAATTGAAGCAGCTCGAGCGGCACGGCGAGAAATCGTCGTGCCGCTTGCATTTTGATGCCTTCTTTCGCCGCATCGTGCGCGATGCTACCGGTTGAAGCGTCAATGGAGTTTCCGCGCAAATGCGATGTGCTGATCGCCGGTGCCGGTCCCGCCGGACTCGCGACCGCGCTCTATCTGTTGAAGGCGCATCCGGAGATGGCCGGCCGTGTCGTCGCGATCGACAAAGCGGCGCATCCGCGCTTCAAGACCTGCGCCGGCGGTTTGATTCCCAAGACGATGCTGGCGCTCGATGAGCTCGGAATCACGCTCGATGTTCCCGCGGTCGATGTGATGCGCGGCGCTGCACGGACCGAGGTCGGCGACGTCGATCTCACTCGCGGTGACACATTGTGTACAGTGATCCGGCGCGATCAGTTCGACGCGATGCTCGCGCACAAGGCGCGCGCCGCCGGTCTCCAGATCGTCGAGCGCTGCCGTATTGCCGGCGCGGCACAGGACCCATCCGGCGTTCGTGTTGCGACCGATCGCGGCGCGATCGCGGCCAGCGTTGTGATCGGCGCCGATGGCTCCGGGAGCCGGATTCGGCGCTCGATCTTCGGCGACGGCAAGGAAAATCTGGGCCGCGCGCTCATGAGAGATATCGCGGTTAACCCGGAGGCCGCGCGCGAATTCATCGAGCATCGCTACGTCTTCGACTTTCGATGCGTCGGCGGCGGTATCAAGGGTTACTCATGGTCGTTTCCCTGTCTGATCGACGGCCAGCCTCATCTGAACGTCGGTATCTACGACCAACTGCCGCGCGAAGACCACGGTATCGCGGGTGAGCAGTCGCTGATGCTTTCCGAACTGCGGCGCGCGTTTCCCGAACTCCCGCTTGATGATCTGGGCCATCGCAGCATGAACTGGCACGCGTTCCCAATTCGATGGTTCGATGAATCGGATCGATACGCGCAGGGCAGGGTGATCCTTGCTGGCGATGCGGCCGGAGTCGATCCGTTGATGGGCGAGGGCATTTCCTGTGCGTTCGAGCACGGCAAGCTCGCTGCCGAAGCGGTCGCGAAATTCAGCGCAGGCGATAACATGGCGCTCAACCAATACGATCGCGCGCTTCATCGCGGCACGGTCGGGCGCAAGCTTAAGATTCTCTCGTTCGCGGCGCGAAACTTCTACGGCCGGCGGCATCGCGCGTTTTTTCGCATCGCCAGGATGAGCCGCCGCGCCCGGGAAATCGGCGTCGATTGGTACAACGGCGCCGCGCATTTCGATGAGCTGCCGCCGTCGGCGCTAGTCGCCAAATGGATGCGCGCAGTTTTGTTTCGCGCACCTGTACGGTAGCATCATCGAGGTTGGGTGGTATGGCGAAGCGGGTGCAGTCGACTAGTGTAAGGCCGCGCAGAACCGCAAAAGCGGCTCCCGCGCCGCGCCGCTCCCGCCCCAAACGCCGCCGCCCCACGATTCTGCTGGTGATGGCGCTGACCGCGCTCATAGCCGGCTTCCTATTCCGCCGCATGATGCTGCCACAAGCAGTTCACTACCTGGCGTACCGCCCACCCGATCATCCGATTGCCTCGCCCGCATCAGAATCGACGAGCAACGAGAACTTGACCGAAAGTGATCGCCAGGCCCTGGAGGCTGTCGCCAGGAAGAAATGAAGTAGCGCGATGAGTGGGCAGATTCAGGTTAGCGACGATTTAGGGTTTCGCGTCGATTTGCCCGCGGCGCCGGTGCGGATCGTCTCGCTGGTGCCGAGCTGGACGGAGACGCTTTTCAGTTTCGGATTCGAGCAGGAAATCGTTGGTATCACGAAGTTCTGCGTCTCGCCTGAGGGCAAGGTCGCGTCGATACAAAAAGTCGGCGGCACCAAGAATCCCGATATTCGTGCGATCGCAGCACTCGAGCCTGACCTGGTAATCGCCAACGCGGAGGAGAACCGGCGCGAAGACGTCGATCGAATCCGCTCGCATGGAATCGCCGTGTTCACGACCTATCCGCGTACGATCCCCGGCGCGGTCGATTCGATCCTCAAGCTCGGACGCGTGCTCAAGCGCGAGGCCGCCGCGGGAGCGCTGGCGCGGCAAATCACGCTGGCGGTCGGCGGTATCGAGGCGGGCCTCGGCATCTGGAACAAGATGCGGCTGCGCGTTTTTTGTCCGATCTGGAAAAAACCCTGGATGACTTTCAACGCCGACACCTACGCGCACGATGTCTTGCGGATGCTCGGCTTCAACAACGTGTTTGCATCCGCCGGCGAGCGCTATCCTGTGACTACCCTCGACGAGGTCCTGGCGCGCCGTCCCGACATCGTGATTCTGCCCGACGAGCCTTACGAATTCGGCGACGACGATGTTGCCGAACTGAAGCCGATGCTGCCGCCTGCGCTCAGCCGCCGCGTGCTGATCGTCAGCGGGCGCGATCTGCATTGGTACGGCATGCACATGGTGAAAGGTCTCAAGTCGCTCGCTGACCGGCTCGCGAAGGTTCGCGCCGCCGTAATCTGATCGATTAGTCTTACGCAGCCTCGGCGCGTTAGAATCGCAATTAGTAATGTTAGGCAGATTATCTTTCATTGCCGCGTTGATGATTCTGATCGCGATGGTATTCGCGTCGTTCAAGAGTTTTCACGCGTCCGATTTCTCAGCCTCCGCACATCCTGTGGCGGTCGCGATGAACCATAGCACTGCGCCTGCTGCCGGGATGAGCGACGCCCCTGCGCCTGCGCCGATCTATCCGGGTGTTGCGGCCGCGCCGCCGCAGGACGCGGTTCCTGCTTCGCCCTCGAATCCGCAGGTTGACGCGAACTACCCGCCGCCCGGGATCGTTCAGCCGCCACCCGAGGACAATTCCCAGGCTGCGGTGCCCGACAGCAATAACGACGACAACAACAACGACAACAGTGACAACAACGACAACAACGACGCGCAGGCCGATCCGGGCGCGCCGCCGGTATGGCAACCGCCGCAACAACCGAGCGACGATCAAAGCGCCGATCAACCGGCAACCAATGGCATACCCGGTATCGTAATGCCCGGTATGCCGCCTCCCGACTAGGTCGCGGTTGCACCGTCACCGCAAAACGATTTAAAGGTCTGCGATCGCGAACTATGAAACGCGACTGCGCATCTTCACTGCTCGATAACGCTCAAGGAGAATTCCGATGCCTTCACCAGCGCCGCTTTCAGGTATCAAAGTGCTCGATCTGACCAAGCTCGCGCCGGGACCGTTCTGCACGATGATCCTTGCCGACCTCGGCGCCGAAGTGATCAAGATCGAAGAGCCGGGGCCGCCGACCGGTCGCCGCGCGCAGCAGGCCGGCACGGCTGGCCTGCAGGGACCGGGCGCGGGCTTCAGCAGCTCGCCGTTCAATGCGCTCAATCGTAACAAGAAGTCGATTGGACTTAACTTTAAGACTCAACCGGGCAAGGAAATATATCTGCGGCTGGCCATGCGCGCCGACGTGATTGTCGAAGAATACCGCCCCGGCGTCGCCGATCGCCTCGGTATCGGATGGGAAAAGCTCTCGGCACGAAATCCCAAGCTCATCTACTGTGCCATTACCGGCTACGGTCAGACCGGTCCCTATAAGAACTTGGTCGGTCACGATCTCAACTACATCGCGACCGCGGGCGTGCTCTCGATACTCGGCCGCAAGGACCAGCCGCCGACGATTCCCCACAATCTCATCGCGGACTATGCCGGCGGCGGCTTTCACGGCGCGATCGGCGTGCTCGCGGCACTCCTGGCGCGCCAGCAGACCGGCCGCGGACAATACGTTGATATCTCGATGATGGACGGCAGCCTGGCGCTGCTCGCGCAGGCCTTTTCGACCTTCTTCGCCGGCGGCAAAATTCCAACCCGCGGCGAATCGACGACCGACGGCGGAATCCCGAACTACAACGTCTATGCGACCAAGGACGGCAAGTTCATCACCATCGCGGCGATCGAACCGTGGTTCTTCGCCAACCTTTGCCGCGCGATGGGCCGCGAGGATCTCATCCCGCACGAGTATGACTCGTCGAAACGTGCCGAGATTTCGCAGTTCCTTACCGGCGCGTTCAAAACGAAGACGCGCGACGAATGGTTCGAATTGCTCAGCACGACCGACATCTGCGTCGGCAGGATGCTCACCTTCGACGAGGTCCCCGACGATCCCCAAATCAAGGCGCGCAACATGATCGTCGAAGTCGAAGCTCCCGGCGGCGCCAGGGTCAAGCAGGTGGGTATCCCGGTGAAACTCTCAGAAACTCCCGGATCGATAAGAACGCTCGCGCCCCAGCTCGGGCAGCATACCGAGGAAATTCTCACCGGTCTCGGCTACGCGCCGGAGGATATCGCGAAGTGGCGCGACGACGGCTCGATCAAATGAAGTGGCGCTGGCGCGCCTTCGCCCGCCAGCGCCGGCTCGTTACGGCGCAGCCTTCACCATTGCGTCGGTGGTGAAGAAGTCGCGATCCACCGCGCCCATGTTGATATACCAGCATTCCTTCTCCGGCGTGTTGCGGCTCGGCAGATAGCACATCGCGGTCATGCCGCTCTGGGTATCGGTCGCAGCCGCGGCCACGACAAAGGAGCGTTTGAATGGATATATCGCGACCCGCGCATCAGGCACGGGGCGATCGCGATACGTCAGCCAGTAAATATGGTTTTGCCATAGCTGTCCCTGCCGATCGTACGCGTCTTCGTAGAGCGGGAACCATACTTCGCTGTCGATATACAGAATGGTCTTTGACTGCAGCGCCTGGCTGTTATTTTTGCTGTAGCGGGGCGTCGCTTCGACGATGTACATATTGCGTTCTTCCCAGTTCTCCGGGCAGGCGCTCGCGCCGCCGTCGGTGCCACAAGTTACCTCGGGCGAATGAGCTGCGTGCACTGAACCGAGCATCGTTTTCTGGCCGAGAAAACGATAGTTATATTCTTCGACCTTAGCGTTGAAGCCCGAATAGTGATCGGGATCGAACACCACTATATTTCCGCCGCCTTCGCTGGACAGCCCGCCGCCCGTTACCGCGTCGGTCATCATGCCCTCGTTCAGCCGTCGCACGCGGCGCGCGCCGGTGTTCCATGACCAGATATCATCGGGCTTGGTTGGATTCGCATAGCGATAACGGATGAATCCCGCGCCGCGCATATTCTCTGGCGACATAATCGGATAAAGCGCGAATAGCCAGTACCGATTGGTAGTCTTGTAGTCCGGATCGATTGGAATCGGGTCGACTTCGGTGCGGCCAACTTCGTTGTATCCGGCATAATGCCCGACGTCGATTTCATCGAGCACGTTGTACGAATGATGCAAGCCGCCGCGCAGATTCTCGCACGCGAAATAACGCAGGTCGTAGTCATCGGTCGTGATGGGCCGAAATACATTGTTCCAGATGATCTTGTTCGCGACGTTCGGGTCGTTCGCATCGAGAAACGGGAACGGCTGGCCGGCGACGTAATTGACCAGCGAGCGGCCGTCGGCCGACATTCGCACCTGGTCCGAGTATTTCTCAGTCGCGTCGCGATATGGCGGCGGCCAGTCGATACGCGACGACGGCACAATATGCATAGTCATGCCGTTTTCGACTTTGTAGTAAACGCCAGGCGCGACCATGTCTTTTATCTTGTAGGCATTCTGCGAGTTGATCATATCGCCGGGCTTCACCGTGGCATTCGCAGATGCGCTCCAGCAGAACGCCAGCAACGCAACTGCAATCGGTGCGATACTCAATCGACACCATTTATTTTCTCTATTCATGAAATACTTCTCCGCGCCACTTTACTGGTGGCGCATTCGAGTGATGAATTCCGAATTGAAACTGGCGCGAGTGGCAATCAGCGCGCGGCGCGCCACAAAACATCAGAATTCAATCAGGCGAATTCGTCGGAAGATGGCGGAGAAGTTCGTCTATGGAAAAAGCTTCTGGTGGGCCGGTCACCGATCTCAACGTCGCGTGGGCGGGTCGAAATCCGCGGTTGGATCCGCGCCGGCGGCGCGAGGAGCGAATCGGCAAGTGGAGCGCGCGTGGCGCCCGCGGCATCGGGCGCAACCTCTTCGCTGGTACAGTGGGCGATGCCGCGCGACGGCGGCGTAACCACCGCCGCGAGCGACAATATCGACAAGGGCAGGGCGCGCGGCGCTGGAGCAATCGTCAACGCGCAGAACGAGATGAGCAGGATCCGCTGAACAGAGTTCAGTAGGCGGAAAAAGAGCATCCGAACGATGCTGGATATGCCGCGTGCGAACCTCAACGGCATGCTTCAATTTCACGCCTCGCGTTTCTCGAAGTCAAGGAGAAGTAAAATCGAGTTGCGCCGTCAACGCGTAAGCTCTGATGCATTGCTCAAATCCGCGAATCGATTCAAAATGCATCCATGCCACACAACGCCTTGTTCGTTCGCGGGCCGAATGAACCTCTGCGCATCGAGCGTGCCGAGGGACCCTGGCTCTTTACCACCGATGGCAAGAAGATCCTCGACGGTGGCGCCGGCGCGATCGTCGTGAATATCGGCCAGGGCCGCAAGGAAATCGCGGAGTTGACGGCGCGGATGGTCTCGACGCTCGATTACGTATTGCCGGTATGGAGCTCGCCCGAGCGCGAACAGCTCGTCGAGCGGCTCGTGGGCTGGACGCCGCAGGGAATGGAGCGCTTCTTCTTTACGAGCGGCGGCTCGGAAGCAATCGAAGCGGCGCTGAAGTTTTCGATTCTGTATCACAAGATCCGCGGCAAAGATTCCAAGCGCAAGATTATCGGGCGCCGCTTTTCGTATCACGGCAACACGATCGCCGCGCTCTCCGTCGGCGGCAGCAGCCGGCGTGCCGACTACGAGCACATCCTGTTCGATTGGCCGAAGATCGGGCCTTCGTATTGCTACAGATGTCCATGGGGCAAGACCTATCCCGAATGCGATACCGATTGCGCGACGGCGCTCGAGGAAGAAATCAAGCACAACGGCGCCGACACGATCGCGGCGTTTATCGCCGAGCCGATGATGGGCTCGAGCGGCGCGTGCACTCCGCCGGTCAAGGAGTACTGGCCGAAGCTGCGGGAGATTTGCGATCGCTACGACGTGCTGCTGATCGCCGACGAGGTGATGACCGGCTTCGGACGCACCGGGCGCCGCTTCGCCGTCGATCACTGGAACGTCGTGCCTGACCTGCTCGTTGGCGGCAAAGGGTTGACTGGTGGTTACATGCCGATGGGCGTGCTGGCCGTCAAAAACGAGTTGGTCGAAGTGGTCGAGCGCGCCAAGGCCGATTTCATGTTCTACACCTACAGTTCGCATCCGATCGCCTGCGCCGTCGCCAACGAGGTCCTCGCCATCATGGAACGCGAGCGCCTCGTCGAGCGCGCCGCCGAAGTCGGTGCCCGCCTGGGTGCGCATATCAAGGAAGAGCTGTCGGGGCATCCAATGGTTGGTGACATCCGCGGCTCCGGGATGTTCTGGGGCGTCGAGCTGGTCGAGGACAAGGCCTCGCGCACGCCGTATGCGCCCGAGAAGAAAGTGACCAATCGCGTGCTCGGCGCGGCGGTGCGGCGCGGGCTGTTCTTTTATCCATCGAGCGGGATGGCGGGGAAGGCGGGTGGTGACGCGATGATGCTCGCGCCGCCGTTCATCATCGGCGATCCCGAAATCGAGTTCATCGTGCGCACCGCGCGCGACGCGCTGGAAGAGATTCGCCCCAACCTGTAGCCTCGAAACGTACGCGCAGGCCGCGGAATCTAACGACTCGAGAGGAAACTGGATGGCCGATAGTATCATCGGGCCGACTTCGCATTATTTCTATTCGCAGCGGCTCAAGCTGCACTACGTCGATTGGGGAAACCCGGACAAGCCGCTGATGGTGCTGGTTCACGGCGGACGCGACCACTGCCGCAACTGGGACTGGAGCGCGCTCGACCTGCGCGAGCATTTTCACATCATCGCGCCCGACCTGCGCGGACACGGCGACTCCGACTGGGCTGTCGGCGGATCCTACTCGATGATTGATTATGTGCTCGATCTGGCGCAGCTGATGTCGGCCGTTGCGGCCGAGCCCGCCACGCTTATCGGGCATTCGCTGGGCGGCAGTATCGTGCTGCAGTACTCGGGAACCTTTCCCAGCATGGTCAAGCGCGTGGTCTCGATCGAGGGTCTCGGTCCGCCGCCGGGGATGATCCAGGACACTCCCGCCTACGAGCGGATGTCGAACTGGATCACGCAGATGCAAACCCTCGCGCGGCGCAAGGTGCGCGAATACCCGTCGATCGACGAGGCGCGGGCGCGGATGCGCGAGGCCAACCCCCATCTGAGCCGCGAGCAGGCGCGCCATCTGACGATCTGGGGTGTGCGCCGCAACGAGAACGGCACGTATTCGTGGAAGTTCGACAACTACGTCCATGCGACGTCGCCTTACATGTTCAATTCGAAGGATGCGCGCGAGATTTGGGGACGCATCACGTGTCCGACGTATTTGATTCGCGGCGCGGAATCTTGGGCTGGTGATTGGGTCAAGGACGGCCGCTTCGCGACCTTCAAGAACGCCGGGACCACGACCGTCGAAAAAGCTGGCCACTGGGTGCATCACGATCAACTGGCAGAGTTCCTCGAGATCGTGCATCGCTTTCTTGAGATTTAGCCGCGAGTTTGTTCTGAGTGGAATTGTATGCGCGCGCCAGGACTCTCACTTCGTTCTGATCAGTTCGAGTACGTTCGGCTGATCCTTCTTTCAGTGATCGTCGGTGTGCTCGGCGCGCTTGGCAATCTTGGCTTCCGCGAGCTGATCGATTTTTTCTCCTGGCTGTACCGCGGCCTGGAATGGAACTTCCTCGGTATTCCGCACGGCGGATGGCATCTGGCCTTTGTGCCGATCATTTTGCTTAGCGGCGGCCTCGGAATGCTGCTGCTGGATGCGCTGTCGCCCGGCGATGTGTTCGGCTACGGATTTCCGAATTTTCTCGAGATGGTGAATCTCGGCACGGCGCGCATCAAGCGGCGATGGATCGTGGTCAAGGCCGCAGGAGCGGCGTTGTCGCTGGGCGCCGGCGCCTCGGTCGGCCGCGAAGGACCAATTGCACAAATCGGCGGCGCGCTCGGCTCGCTGGTTGCGCAGGTAACCGGGCTCTCCGTCGATCGCGCGAAGGTGCTGGTCGCGGCGGGAGCGGGCGCCGGTATCGCAACGACCTTCAACGCGCCGATTGGCGGGCTGATGTTCGCGCAGGAGATCGTTCTGCTCGGCCATGCCGAGCTGGCCAACCTGACACTCCTCGTCATCGCGACGACCAGCGCGGTCGTCACCTCGCGCGCGATCCTCGGCGCCAGTGGCGCGGTCTTCGTGGTTCCTGAGTTCGTCCTGCGCAGTTACTGGGAACTCATCACGTATGGGCTGATGGGCGTGGTGCTTGGCCTCCTGGGCTCGGCTTACATCGAATTTTTTCACGCGACGGGGCGATGGTTCCGCAGACTGAACGTGCCCGACTGGGGGCGGCTCGCGATTGGCCTCACGATCGTCGGCATGATCGCGATCCCACTGCCGCAGAACCTGTCGGATGGTTACCCGGTCATCAACTCGGTGATGGCGGGCGAGTACGGGCTCGTCATGCTGCTGGCGCTGACGGCGGCGAAGTTCTTCGCCAGCAGCGTGTCGCTCGAATGCGGCGCGCCGGGAGGAGTCTTCGGGCCCACGTTTTTCATTGGCACGATGGCGGGGGGAGCGTTTCAGCGGGTCTCGATGCATGTGATGCCGGCTCTCACCGGACCGCGTGGATCGTATGGACTGTTGGGGCTCGGGGCGTTTCTCGCCGCCGTCACCCATGCGCCGCTGACGGCTCTGTTCCTGCTCTTCGAGATGACCCACAGCTACGAGGTCGCGGTGCCCGCGATGGTCGCGACGATCACGGCGTTGGTCGTATCGCGCGCAGTGCAGAGCGAATCGATGGACACCTACAGCCTCGCGCGCGAGGGCAAGACCCTCCAACTGTCGAGCGAGCGCGTCGCACTGACGCAAATACCCGTCGGCGCAGTGATGACCAAACATGTGACGTTTGTGCGCGAGAACGCCTCACTGGCCGACGTGCTCCAGGTCGCTGGCGACACGCATCAATCGACGTTGCCCGTGATCAGTACCGACGGCGATCTCGCCGGGCTGATAATTACGCGCGATTTGCTTTCGCTGGTGGCGGGCGGCGAGGAGCTTGGCCCGCTGGTCAACGCATTCGATATTTGCCGGGACAACCCGCCGTTCGTGAAGCCCGATAGCAATCTCGACAGCGCGGGTCAGCTCATGGAGCACGAAGGACTCGATGAGGTTCCCGTCGTTGAGAAGGCGGGTGGCCGCTTTCTTGGAATGGTAACGCGGCAGCATATTGCGCAGGCGCTCAACCGGGTGAACGTGTCGCTGGCGTCGATGGCGACGCGCGATCAGAACATCTTCTGGGCCACAGGTTATCGCGTAACTCGCATCGATATTCCCGAGGCTGCCGCGGGCCGCACCATAAGAGAGATCGACCCGCGCGCAAGATTCGGCGTGACAGTGCTCGCGTTCCAGGATGGCGAGAATCCCGACGTCGGGTTCGTGCCAATTACGCCCGACCGCGCATTCAAGCACGGAGATTTGCTGATAGTTGCCGGCAGACCATCGGACATCAGGCAATTCACTCGCGAGCTGGAAAACCCAGCCGCCCGCACCACGAACGGCTCGGCTCAGGCAACCGGGTCGCCATCCGCGAATAAATAAGGCCGCGCACGGCCAGCGCGAAGCTCCGTGCACAGGCCTTCGACCGTGCTCACGGCGCGCTCAAGTTCCGTAGCGCAGGTTTGGAACCATTTTCCGGTTGCGAAGTGAGCGTCGCTGCCGCCGACCTGGGTTAGCCCCAGCTTGAGCGCCGCGTCGAGAGCGTGCTGGTTTTCGCTCTTGGAGTTCTGTCCGTTGATCGCTTCGATCGCGCCCAGCGCGGCGCCATGGCGAGCGAGGAGCGCGTCCAACCGTATGCCGAAGCCGGATTCGCGGAACGGATGCGCCGGAATCGCGATACCGCCCTCGTGATGCAGCACCTCGATCAGATGCTCGCTCTTGAGCATCCGCGAGCACAGGTCGAAGCGGCGCATGACTTCGTGGTTAACGCCGAATAACAAAAGGTGGCCGAGGTCGGTGTCAGCTTCGATGCCTTTAAAGACCGCAATCTGAAAGCGCTCTGACAGTCGGCCATACAGCCGGTCGATCTCCGGATCAGTCGGAAACAGGCGATGCTCGGTGAAGCAGATAGCTCCGAGCCCACGCTGAGTGCTGGCGGCGAATTCGAGATACTGCTCAGGCGCGACGTTCGAGTCGGCCGACAGATTCGTATGCACGTGCAAGTCGACGATCATTGCGGAGGCAGTTTCACACAGCCGCGTGGTGATGCAAACCCTCGCGAGGGAAGAGCGGTATCAACTACTTGATGTTCACCGGGCCGGTGTTGGCGATGAGCAATTTCCAACTCGCGATCTCGGGATAGTTGCTCAGGTTCAATTCCTCGGCGAATTGAATCAGCCGCGCCGTGTCGACACCGAAGCCCTGCTCCGATCTCTGCCGCAGATAGTAGGGCGGAATACTCTGATAGTAGATCGCAGCCTGCACCGCGGCCGGTGTGCCCGGAATCTGCGCCAGCGGAATCTGGTAGCTCACGATGCTGCAGCCGCATCCGTTTTGATACGACGGGTCATCGCCGACGCCGACTGATGGTATGAACTCCGCAAACGGGCCTTGTGCAGAGCGTCCCCGCGCCTGGATGCGGTTGTCCTTAACTTTGTGGTCGAGGCTGAGGAAGCTGGTGGTTAGCAGTCCCTGAGGGTCGACGACCAGCTCTTCGTAGATCTGGACCTGCTTGTCGCTTGTGATCGGCGAGTTTTCCCAAAAGTGAGGCTGGAAGCTCTGCTGGGCGGGACTAAAGAATTCGGTCTGAAGCGGAGCGCCGGAATTGTCCAGGATAACGCCGTTGCGATTGGTGTTGCCCGATGCCCACAGCACTTTGCCGGCCGCATCCAAAACCTGGAAGTTGACGAATGCACGGCGGAAGCTGACGCCGCTCGGAAAGTTGTGGCCCGCCAGATTGGTTACGGTGACCTTGGCGCTAAGCGTGCTGGCGTCGGTCGAAACGGAGTCGACGCCGATCGTGGCGGTGGCAGTCTGCGCTTGTCTGATTCCTTCCTGCACCGCGGTCTTCTGCGAAGAGATCTGGTCCCTGATCGGGCCGGGTAGATTTGGATTGACCTTGAACAATCCCAGGTCCCGGCGAAACTGATCGAACATATCGAGCACGAACAGGTTGATGCCGTTCAGCTGATGACGCGAGTAGTTGCTTCGTATTGGCAGCTCCAGTTCGCTGTCGGGAGCGCGCGTCGAGGGGCCAGTACGAGGGACCGGAGGAAAGGTATCGTCCTCGATATTGGCGATCTTAAATTCCAGAGCGGTGCCGTGATAGTCGGTCGGCATGTGGCATTGCTGGCAGGCTGTCTGATCGGTAGGCGGTAAGAAGAAGCTGCTGTTGGTCCATTCGAAGAAAGTGGTCTGTTCGAATTCGGTCTTCGGGTGACCATCCTCATCGAGAACCTGCCGCCCTTTATCGTCGAACACCGGCAGTTCAATCGTGTGACAAGAGGTGCAAAGCGAGGAGGACTGCTTGCCGAAACGGTCCCTGCCAAATTGCACCGCAAATATCGGCGCTACTCCGATCGCATTCTGCATCGGCAGTACAGGGGGACTGCTGTAAGGCCCGTAGAGCTCATCGGGCGGACCGATATTGAAAAGGCCTGTGTACGTTGCCGGGTCATTCAGCTGGTCCGCCGACATATGATGGCAAACGGCGCACGAGACACCGTCGCGCGCGAGCGCACCGTACTTGTCCGTCGGACTCGCCAGTCTGTCACGTGTAAACAGCTGGTTGGGTCCAGGATTGTCGATGTGAAACTGCCGCTGGCCCATCGTGCCATGGCAGCGCAGGCATAGATCCTGGACGAACGCAGTCCCGTTGGGCTTTCCTTCCAGGTGGCCGTGCAGAGCAGATTCAGTATCGAGTTGCGCGAAGAACACCGGGTCGCGCCCGGCGAGACCCATCATCGAGTAGCGCCACTCTCCGATTGCCGAGAGATTTTTCAGCGATCCGTCATCGGCCTCGAAGATCATCCGCGGCGTGACGCCGGTCAGCGTTCCGGTCGCGTCATGGCATCCGCTGCATTGATCGGAAGTGACGAACTGCTGCGGTCCGCCATGCGCCGGGCTCGGCGTCACCACGTGGTCCAGCGCCTCGGAAACCATGCAGGGCGGTTTCAGCGCGGAAAGCGGTATCAGATTTTCGAAGATTGAGCTCGGCAGTTCGGTAAACTCGCGAGCGAGCTTCGCTTCCAGAGCACTCGTGTCTTCGATCTTGAACGGCGCCATCTCGTTGGCTGCGTCGAATGAAAGCGCGAGCGTTCGAGCGGCAGGCGTGGCAGCGAGGTAAGCGGTGCTCGAATAGGTGTCCTGCGCGCTGGCCGAAGCATGACAGTTGAGACAGTAGAGTCCCGGGCCGTTGAAAAGGACCTGCGGCTCGGCACAGCCCCCGCCCGGAGGCGGCTGCGGCGGCGCGTTCGGATTCGACGGACTCGGGTTGGTCAGGTCGCCCCAGTACCATCCGTCCCACGAGATATTCGCGTCCTTGATCATCACCGTCCATTCGGTGAGCGGCGCGGTCGGGCTCGCATACATTTCCTTGACGATAATCGCGCCGTTGGGAATGGGACCCTTGCGCTGACTCGTCGTCATCCAGGTGAAGACCTCGGGCGAGTACCAGACCTTTACGTAAGGATGGACGCCGTCGCTCGTGCGGACCGCAGCATCGTGCTTCCAGTTCTCATGCTGGTAGCAGAGGTGGTTTAGAAAATTCGTCAGCTGAGGCAGGAAGCCGGGCGAGGAGGCCGGCGGCAGCGGAGCGCATTGAATCGCGCGCGCGGCAGCCGGCAGTCCTATCAAGAGAAGGGCCAAAACGAACGCGACGACTGTCTTTCTAACCATCCGCAACCTTCGAAACCATGCCCAAGCAGAATTCCAAGAAACCGGCGTTAGAGTAAACACAAAAGGTGTGATTTAGGGAACTCGCCGCCATCGTCCGCTCTTCGTCGCGGGCAGCGGGCGCGGCGCGGTTCAGGGCTCGCCGAAGCCGTCGCGGACCTGGAGGTGATCTTCGATCGAGAAGACGCCCGCGATCATGTAGACCTGGGACTGCACCATGATGCGATCGGTTTCGTTCTGCACCGTGCCCCAGAGTACGAGAGTGTTGCCGTCCATCTTGAAGTGCACGCCGTTGTAACCTTGTGCGTCGAGCGATCGGCGCAGCATCTGCAGCCGTGGATTACTGGCCAATGCGTCGCCTTCATCGGGTGCTGACGGCGCTGAGGGTGCGGAAGGTGGGACGTAACTGCTGCCGCCACCGTCGGGTGACGTGTCGTCCCCTTGTTGCTGCATGTATCGGATCGAGAAGAAGCCGGCGAGAAAAAGTATGACCACGAATAAGGTCAGATGGCGCGGGCGCACGGCGCGCCGCCGCCGCCGCATCGGCGGCTCTTCGCTTTCAAAATCGTAGGAGGGCTGTGGCTGCGACCACGAGTCGGGACCAGGACCGGCCACATCGTCGAGCACGATCGTGCGCGCTTCGGCTTGCGCGGCTGGGTTTCGTGGCAGACCGAGCGTGCCGGTCACATTCGCGGCGCAGAACGAGCAGAAGTTGGAATCGATCGGAATTTTCCGCCCGCATCGCGGACACGCCGCATCGATGGCATCGCTGAGCATCGTCGGCGCGGATGGGGTTGCTGGCGGCTTCTTTGAGAGCGGAAGCTTGAGTTGCGAGCGTGGTTGACTGCCGGATGTGCCCGGCTGAGCCGTATCGGCAGCGGGCGGATACGCGCGCCCGTCGCGAATTTCGAGCAAGCGCCGTTTGAACTCGGCCGCATCGGGAACGCGCAAGACGACGTCGTATTTCAATGCGTCATCGATAAGCTCGCACAGACCCGGCGTCGCCTGCGGACAGAGCGAACGTAGCGGCGGAAAGCTGAACGGCGGCTCGAGCGCGGGATCACGGCCGGACAGCGCGTGATGCATCGTCGCGCCGAGCGCGTAGAGATCCGAGCGCGCCTCGACGCGGCCGCGATACTGCTCGGGCGGCGCGTAGCCCTGCGTGCCGATCATCGTGGCGTTGCTCAGCGGCTGGAAATGCCGCGCGATGCCAAAGTCGATGAGCTTGGCCTGCGCGTTGCGCCCGATCATCACGTTCGACGGCTTGAGATCGCGATATATGACGGGCGGCTCGAGGTTGTGCAGGTAGTTCAGCGTGTCGAGGATTTGCAGCGCGATGTCGATGAGCTCGGCCTCGGGCATCTTGCCGCCGTCGGCCTTGAGCTCGTCCTCGAGCGTGATGCCATCGATGTATTCCATCACGAGGTAGTGATGGTTTTCCTCGCTGAAACGATCGAACACGCGCGGGATATGCTCGTTGCTGAGCTGCGCGAGCATGTCGGCCTCGCGCTGGAAGGCGGCCACGGCCTGCTTCTGCATGTCGGGGCTGGTGAAGCTGTCGACCATCTCGGCGAGTGCGCAGGGCCGCGATGCGAGGCGCAGATCCTCGGCGAGATAGACGAGCTTCATGCCGCCGCCGCCGAGCGGGTGCAGAACCTTGTAGCGTCCGCCAACGATAGTGTTCGAATCGATCATGCCAGCACGAGCTGCCGCATATTCCTATCCAAGCTTAGCCGGAGTTCGATCGCTAGCGAACTCTTGGTGTAGCGAACGCATCGTCGGAGATTGTGCCGGCGAGTGCGGCATTGGCGGCGCATATGATGTGAAGCACGACGCCCAGCGGGAACGACGCGCCGTAGGCGAATGAAACTCCAAAGAACCATCCGATCCCGCGCCCGACGCGGCCGCGATAAAGATGCCCGAGGCCGGGAATAATGCTGAGGATCGCCGCCATCACCGGGTTGAAGCCGGGGTTCTGCCGAATCCAGACCGAGGCGTTTAACGGCGCGCCGCATTCCTTACAAAACGAAGCATCCCTGACGACCACTGGCTTGCCGCATCGCGAGCAGAAGCGCGGCTTCATCGCGTCGCGATCACGCACGGAAGACGAACCACGCGTCGCCCAGCCGGAATGATTCGCCGTCAGCGAGCGGCGCCTCCGTCACGCGATTGTACGCCACGTAGGTGCCGTTCTGGCTGCCGAGGTCGCGCACCACGAAGCCGCCGTTGCGCGTCTCGACGCTCGCATGATGGCGCGAGACCGAAGAATGGTTGATGACGATATCGTTGTCGAGGGCGCGGCCGATCGTCGTCGCCGCTCCGGTCTTGAGTTGAAATCGCGTGCCCGCGGTGTCAGTCAGACACGGCCCGGCTCCCGAAGGTGTTGCCGATGTGACAGGCGGTGGAGGCGGCGCGACGCGAGCAGGCGAGGGGGCGCGCGTCGTGAACGCCGCTTGCGGCTGACCCACGGCGTTGCGCAGGTGAAAGACCATCTCGTAGCCGCCGATCGCGACGCGATCGCCGTCGTGCAACGTCACCGTTTCGATACGGCTGCCATTGACGAAGGTTCCCGCCTGGACGGCGAGATTCTTCAAGACGTAGTCACTGCCCTGGCGCTCGATAATCGCGTGACGCGCCTGCACGGCGGTATCGCCGAATAGACCGATCGGATTTTCCTCGGCGCGGCCAATTGTTGCGCGCGCTCCCTCGACGCGGAACTGGCGGCCGCGCAGGCGGCCCTTGTCGACGACGATCCACGCGGCCTTGGTGAGCTCCTGCACGAGTCCGATCAAAAGCCCAATCAGCAGTCCGATAAGGCTGAGGCCGATGAATCGCGCCGGCAGTCCACCGCCCGTCACGCCGTTGATTAAATCGAACAAAGCGCCGCCGATGAACCCGCCGATCACACCGCCGAGCGCGCCCTTGGGCACGTTGGCCATGTTGAACGTAGCGATGCCGACGCCCAGACCGAGCACGCCGCCCATCACGACCCAGCTCGTGATTCGCGCGACGACGAGGAAGAACATCGAACCCTGGTGATTGAAGCTCCATCCGCCAGCGTTGAGGATCGCCCCGAAGATCATGTTGGAGATGAAATTCGAGACCAGTCCTGCCAGGCAGCAGATCACGAATCCGCGCAGGAACTTGCGCTGCGTCTCGGGCGATAGCTCGATTTGTTGGCCCTCAGCGGCGACGATGAAGCCGCCAATCATTCCCGACAGGATGACCATCGCGAGGTAGCTGAGGATTACATTCGTGGTCGAGATTTGCTCGGTCAGCGAATGACCATTCGTCACCAGCTCGACGGGGAGCCATCCGATCGCACCGCCGGCCAAGCCAGCCAGTGCCTTCATCATCAGTTCGCGGCGATTAAGCGTGCCGTTCATGTGGATATCTTTGCTTCGTTTGGGACCTGAGACCTAAGCAAGGGCTGTGCTGTCTATAATACCCGCCCAAATCGGGCTGGAAAACGCATCCTCTGGATGGTCGGTGCAGGCGCGGTCCTGCGCCGAGGTTGCCGATTCCAGCCAAATCGGTGCATCATCCGTGGCTAAACTTAATCACGATCGCGGGATGGTCATGTCCGAAGAGACTCTTTTGCCTGAGAAATTCGGCCCTTTGCAGGGCGTCAAGATCGTATCCACCGGAACACTGATTGCGCAGCCGTTTGCGGCTGAACTCGCCTCTGAGATGGGCGCGGAGGTGATTCAGATCGAGCGCGTCGGCGTGGGCGATACCGGATGGCGCAATATCGGCGTGCGCATTCCCACCACCGACGGCAAGGGCGCGGTGGCGACGAGCTGGATCCAGGAGCGGCGCAACGTCTTTTGCGTGACGCTCGATCTCTCCAAGCCGCGCGGCAAGGAGATCTTCCTGAAGCTCGTCGCGCGCGCCGACATCTGGATGGAAAGCTCGAAGCCCGGCACCTATTCGAAATGGGGACTTGACGACGCCAGCGTCTGGAAGGTCAACCCGAAGCTGGTGATTACGCACGTCTCGGGCTTCGGCCAGACCGGTGATCCTGACTTCGTCGCGCGCGCATCCTACGACATCGTGGGTCAGGCTGCGGGCGGGATGCTCTATCAGACCGGTTTTCCCGATCCGACGCCGCCGACGCGCGCCGCACCTTGGACGGGAGACTACATTACGGCGCTTTTCACGATGTGGTCGTCGCTCGCGGGCCTGACTTACGCGCGAACAACCGGCAAGGGGCAGTCGATTGATCTCGCGCAATACGAGGCGATTCACAAAACGATCGGCGGCACTATGCTCGAGTACTTTCAGAAGGGCATGGTGCGCGAGCGCACCGGTAATCGCGCGACGGGCTTTCAGCCGCTCGATACGTTTCAGGCCAAGGACGGATGGGTTGTGCTCGGCGCGCTTGGCGACGTGTACGGGCGCCTGCTCCAGGTTATCGGCCTCGACCCCAAAGATCCCAAGTGGGAAATCGCCCGGACCGATCTCGAATCGATCGAAGGAATCGAGTTCGACGCGATCCTGCGCGGATGGATCAGCGAACGCACCGTCGCCGAAGTGGTGCATCAGATGGCGGCGGGCGGCAAGGTTCCGTGTTCGCCGATCATGTCCGCGAAGGACATGGCCGATGATCCGCAATATCGTGCGCGTGGCGTGCACGTCGAGTGGAACGACGAACAGGTCGGGCCCGTCAAAGGAATCGGCGTGGTGCCGAGGTTCTCGCTGACGCCGGGCAAGATCACGCGCGGCTCGGTTCCGATCGGCCACGACAATCAGCGCGTATTCGGCGAGATGCTCGGGCTCAGCGCCCAGGACCTCGAGGCATTGAGCCGCGAGAAAGTGATCTAGCTCGCGACCTTGGCCATAAAGGTCTCGACCGATTCGCCGAACGCGGCTTCGTCGGGATAGCGGCCCAGGTCGAGGATGAAGTAGGTCGCACCCGCCTCGCGCTCAGCTTGGAGCCTTGCGCGCGCAGCCGCGATATCGTGGAACTTCATGCCACGGCGAACGATGATCTCAGGATCGGGGCGCCCCTTGGCGCGCAGCATCGATTTCAACTCTTCAACTTTCGCTTCAAGTTCCGTGGCGGACAGCATCGGATGCCAGCCGTCGCCGAAATCCACGACGCGTTTGATCGCCGCGTCGCCGTTGCCGCCGATCCAGATCGGGGGCCGCTTGGGCCGCGGCAGCGATACGAAAGAGGGGAAGCGTACCGTCTTGCCCTCGAAACCGCCCGGAAGGTCGGCGCTGAAAAGGTGATGGATCACTTCAAGTGTCTCGGTGGTGATCACTCCGCGGCGGCGGAAATCCACGCCCAGCGCCTCGAACTCCGGTTTCATCCATCCGCTGCCGGTCGCGAGGATGACGCGCTCGCCGGAGAGCTCCTGGATCGCCGCGAGCTGACGCGCAGTCAGCACCGCTGGACGATATGGCAACACCAGCACCGAGATGCCGATGCGGATCCGCTCGGTCATGCCGGCCAGAAAGGCGATCGTCGCCATCACGTCGAGGTAGCGGCCGCCCGAGCCCTCGGCCTGATCGGTAGGAATACACAGGTGATCGGAAACGAAGATTGCGTCGAACCCCGCCTGCTCAGCGATCCGCGCGCAAGCCATGATCGTTTTGCGGCTCGACTGCGGGCCCATATTGCGAACTGCAATGCCGTACTTCATTGTGTTGCTGCCCTTGAATCCGCTCGGTGATCTTTCGATCTATATCCACATCACATGCGCACAGTGCAACATACAGTTAAACCCGCGGGTCGAAAGGGGAGGCCGCGCAATTTGGGTCGTCCGCCGGCAAAAGAACGCAAGCCGTACAATCCGGATACTATTCTCGATGTAGCAGTGCGCGTATTTCGTGAGCGTGGCTACGACGGTAGCTCGCTCGAGCAGGTCGCGAGCGCCGCGGGAATCACCAAGGCGAGCATCTACTATCACGTGCGCAGCAAGGAAGAGTTGCTCGCGCGCGGAGTAGGGCGCGCATTCAACGCGCTGTTTGCCTCGCTCGAGGAGCCGGCCGCAACTTCAGGGCGTGCGGTCGATCGCTTGAAGTTCATCGTGCGTCGCACGATCGAGATCACCGTCGAGCGGCTCGACGAGGTGGCGCTGCTGTTGAGTGTTCGCGGGAATACCCGCGTCGAGAAGCGAATCGTGGATCGGCGCCGAGAGTTCGATCATCGCGTCGCGGCGATCATGACCGCGGCGCAGGCGGCGCGCGAACTGCGCGCCGATATCGATCCGCGGCTCGCCACGCGGCTTCTGTTTGGGATGCTGAATTCAATCACAGAATGGTATCGTCCGGACGGCGATCTGGGCAGCGCTGAGATCGCGCAGGCGGTCTATCGGATCGCATTCGAGGGCCTCGAATAGGCGCGCTTGCATAATCTACCGAATAGTTGGTAAGTTTTGGGCAGAGGCACTCCATGAGCGAATTCAACGTCGCCAATCTGATTCCCGCTCCCGAAGTTCCGCAGCCCAATATCTTTCCCATCGAATGGCGCTGCGAAACTCCCAAGCTCGCCGAGATCTACGATCGCGCCAAGCGTGAGGGTTTCAACCCGGCCGAGATCAAGTGGGCCGACCTGTCGCCCGAAGCATGGAGCGACGACGAGAAGGTCGCGATCATGTACTGGTGGGCGCTGCTCTCGAACTTCGACTCATCGGGACCGCCGGTCTTTGCGCGCGCCATGATCCGCGCCTTCGAGACTCACGAGGAAGATCCGATTCGCAAATGCTTTTTCTCGATCACCCGCGACGAGACCAATCACGAGGAAGTGTGCCAGCGCGTTATCCAGCGCCTCGTGCCCAAGGGGCCGCAGGGCTTCGCGCCGCAAAACGATCTGCAGCGCGCGGCGCTCAACAATATCGGATGGCTCTATCACAACGGCGGACGCTACTGGACGGGATTCAACCATGGCGTTGATAAGTATCCGCTCGCGATCCTGTTTACCTCGTTCATGATGGGCGAGGTCGCCTCCTCGACGCTCTTCCATGGGATGTCGCGCGCGACGACCAATTCCGTGTTCCGCGAGATCTTCACCAAGATCGGCCGCGACGAGTCGCGTCATCTTCAGATCTGCATCAACCTGCTCGAACAGCAGTGGCCCGGCCTCACTGATGAAGATCGCTCGTTCGTGACCAAGCAGCTGCGCGCGGGATTTGTGTTCCTCTCGATGGTGCTGTGGGAGCCGCCGGCGCAGTTCTGGGATCTGCCGCCGTACTTCCTCGAGAATCATCGCGCGCTGCTTAAAATAGCGCGCGAGGCCGGACTTGGCGTGCTCACCTACGAGCAGCAGGCTGATAACTGGAAGCTGGCAATCGCGCGCGTGCGCAAGCTCGTCGAGCGATGGGGCATCCAGTTCCCGGCGATTCCCGAACTTGATATTGAGGGAGTCGATGTCGGCGATATCTCGGCCGAGGATATTATTCCGGTATTCTGAGCGCTCGCATTTTCGCTTCGCCGCACGGAGGCCACGATGAGCATCGTCCTATCGGTTGAGGGCGCGATCGCCGAAGTCGTTCTCAATCGGCCCGACAAGATGAACGCGGTGAGCGGGGCGATGGTCCGCGAGCTCGGCGCGGCGCTTGATCGCGCGCAGGCGCAGGGTGTTCGCGCGCTGCTGATTCGGGGCGAGGGTCCCGGTTTTTGCGCGGGCCGCGACCTCGCCGAGGCCAATCCCGGCAACGAAGACGGCGAGGCGATTCTCGAAGAGACCATCAATCCGATCATCCGGCAGATCACGACCTTCCCGGCGCCGACATTCGCGTCGGTTCACGGACCATGCCTTGGCGCGGGGCTGGGTATCGCGCTCGCCTGCGATGTGGTCTACATCGCCGACGATGCAAAGATCGGCTCGCCATTCGCACGAATCGGCGCCGTGCTCGATTCGGGCGGCCACTCGTTTTTCGTGTCGCGGCTCGGCGCGCATCGCACGCTGGAGCTAATCTACTCGGGCCGCCTGATGTCGGGCACCGAGGCCACGCAACTCGGCCTGGTCAACCAAAGCTTCCCGCGCGATAGCGTGCTCGAAAATACCCGCAAGCTCGCCGCACAAGTCGCGGCCGGGCCAACGGCAGCATTCATGGAGTCGAAGCGCCTCGTCCGCCGCATCGACGAAGAAGGCCTCGGGCTATTCGCGGTCCTCAAGTGCGAAGCGAAATCGCAAGGCATCGCCGCCCGGACCGAGGACTACAAGGAAGGTATCAGCGCCTTCCAGCAGAAGCGCCAACCGAAATTCACCGGCCGCTAGCCCTGACGATGGCTGCGGCGGAAGACCCGCGCCTCGTCCCAAGATCCCTCGGGGGTCGTCGCTCGGGATGACGGAACTGAGCCGGGATGGACGGAATTTAAAGCGAGCGGCAACGGAATCTCAAGCGCGGTGCGACTGCCCCTTTCGCGATTTTTTGTGGTGTGCCGAGCGAGTCTCATTGATGCGCATCGAGTAGCGGCATACCCTTTCTTTGGTGATCTTGAAGGCGCACACGCTCCTCGGCGCCGTTTTGGCGGTCCTCGAAAAAGCCGGGCTGCGGCCCGACAGCCATCTCTTGCTCGGCGTCTCCGGCGGCGCTGATTCGGTTGCACTTCTTCATGTTTTGCTTGAGCTTCGGGCGTATCGCGGATTTCGCGTTTCGGCGGCTCATCTTAATCATGGGATTCGCGGGGCTGAGGCCGATCGCGACGAGGCCTTTGTACGCGGACTTTGCGCGCGGCTGGGTGTCGAACTGATTTGCGAGCGAGCAAACGGGCTCGATGCGTCGATGCCGAATCTCGAGGAGCGGGCCCGCGAAGTTCGCCATGAGTTTCTCGAGCGCATCGCCGATGCCGTTCATGCGGAATTCATCGCGCTGGCGCATCATGCCGATGATCAAGCTGAGACGCTCTTGATGCGGCTGCTGCGCGGCTCGGGCGTCGCGGGACTGGGCGCGATGGCCGAGCGCGGGCCGGGCCGGATCGTCCGCCCGATGCTTTCGCTCTCCCGCGAGGATATCCGCAGCTTCATCGCCGAACGGCAAATCGAGTTCGTCGAAGACTCCTCGAACGCGGCGCACTCGATCCTGCGCAATCGGATTCGGCACGAGCTGATGCCGATGCTGGAGCGCGAGTATGCGCCGGGTCTCGGCCTGCGGCTTTCAGGACTCGCCGACGAGATGCGCGACCTCGATGCTCTCGTCGCGCCGCTGGCCGCGCGTGCGCTGGATGCGATTCGCATCGGCGCGAATTCAATTGACGTGTTGCAATTCGTGCGCCTCACTCCCGCATTGCAGCGCAGCGTGGCGCGCGAGTTTATCCGGGGTGCGACGGGCAGTCTCCGGCGTGTATCGCGCGAGCATATCGAGAGTATTCGTCGATTGGCTTCTGAGGGCGGTCCAAACGCCTTCGTTCAACTCCCGGATCGATGGAGAGCCCGTCGCGAGTACGAACTACTGAGGTTGGAGCGCGACGATCAGCCGCCAGTCCAGCCGTACTCTATTCCCCTGACGCTTGATGGCGACACGATCATTCCCCATGCCGGAGTTGTCCTTCATTCCCGAATCGAGTCGACAGGCGAATCTTCGATGCCGTACTCGCTCGACGAAGCCATCTTCGATGCCGCGGCCGTCACCGCGCGAGGTCTCGTCGCGCGCAGCTTCCGGCCCGGCGATCGCATCGCGCCGCTCGGCATTGGCGGGCATCGCAAGCTGAAGGAGGTTTTCATCGATCGCAAAGTGCCTCGCGAGCGCCGTGCGGTCTGGCCGGTGGTAATCCTGGGCGACGAAATCGCGTGGCTACCCGGTCTAATCCGTTCGCGAGCCGCCCTCGTCTCGCCGTCCACCGAAATCGTCCTCAGAATCGAAGCGCGGCCCCGTCACTTCTTTTGATATCGTCGTTGCGCGCCATTTAACACGCGTGATAATTTTGATTGTGGGATGAACCAGTTTTCCCGCAGTATTGCGTTATGGCTAGTGCTGGGACTGATGTTCCTGCTGCTGTTTAACATCTTCAGCAGGCAGCAGCCCAAAGAACCCGAAATTATCTTCTCCCAGTTCCTGAATGATGTTCAGGACGGCAAGATCGACTCCGTCACTATCCAGGGCAACCAGATAAAGGGCGACTATAAGACCGCCGAGCATTTCAAGACCTACGCCCTCAACGACCCCGACCTTGTCAAGATGCTGCGCGACAAGGGCGTCAAGATCGCCGCGAAGCCCGCCGAGGGCGATCCGTGGTGGATGGTCGTTCTGATCCAGTGGTTCCCGATTCTGGTGCTGGCGGCGCTCTGGATCTTCTTCATGCGACAGATGCAGATCGGCGGCGGCAAGGCGATGTCGTTCGGTAAGAGCCGCGCCAAGCTGCTAACCGAGAACACGCACAAGGTCACATTCGCCGACGTCGCTGGAATCGACGAAGCCAAGGATGAGCTCGAAGAGATAATCCAGTTCCTGCGCGATCCGAAGCGCTTCACGCGCCTTGGCGGGCGCATTCCGAAGGGCGTGCTCCTGGTCGGGCCTCCGGGAACCGGCAAGACGCTGCTCGCTCGCGCGATTGCGGGCGAAGCGGGCGTGCCGTTCTTTTCGATCTCGGGCTCCGATTTTGTCGAGATGTTCGTCGGCGTTGGCGCCTCGCGCGTCCGCGACCTTTTCGTACAGGGCAAGAAGCACGCGCCCTGTATCATCTTTATCGATGAAATCGACGCCGTCGGACGGCATCGTGGCGCAGGCCTCGGTGGCGGACACGATGAGCGTGAGCAGACCCTCAACCAGTTGCTGGTCGAGATGGACGGCTTCGAAGCGAACGAGGGCGTTATCCTCGTTGCGGCGACCAACCGGCCCGACGTTCTCGATCCGGCGCTGCTGCGGCCCGGCCGCTTCGATCGCCGCGTCGTCGTTCCGCGTCCTGACGTGAAGGGCCGCGGCGGAATCCTGAAGGTTCACACGCGCAAGGTTCCGTGCTCCGACGATGTCGATATCAATAAACTCGCGCGCTCGACTCCCGGATTCGCTGGCGCCGATCTCGAAAACCTCGTGAATGAGGCCGCCTTGCTCGCCGCCCGGCGCAACAAGGAAAAAGTCGAGATGGCAGACTTCGAGCTCGCCAAGGACAAGGTCATGATGGGCGCGGAACGGCGCTCGATGGTCATGTCGCTGGGCGAGCGCAAGAACACTGCCTATCATGAAGGCGGTCACGCTCTCGTCGGCACGCTGCTACCCGGTGGCGACCCGGTCCACAAAGTTACGATTATCCCACGCGGGATGGCGCTCGGCGTCACGCAGCAACTCCCGCTCGACGATCGTTACACGTACTCGGCCGACTACCTGCTTACGCGGCTCGCCATGATGTTCGGCGGACGCTGCGCCGAGGAGCTGGTCTTCGGTCATATGACGACGGGCGCCGGCGACGATATCGAAAAGGCAACCGAGCTTGCGCGCAAGATGGTCTGCGAATGGGGCATGAGCAAGGAACTCGGCCCGATGACCTTTGGCCGCCGCGAAGAGCAGGTCTTCCTCGGCCGCGATATCGCCCATCACAAGGATTACTCCGAGCACACCGCGGTTGAGATCGATCGCGAGGTGCGCCGCATTATCGACGACTCGTATCAGAAAGCGCGCCAACTCCTTTCCGATCATCTGGTGCTGCTGCACGCGGTTGCGGAGCGGCTGCTGGAAAAGGAAGTCCTCGACGGCGCCGAGGTCGAGGCGATGGCCAAGGCGTTCCAGGAAGGCCGTGAGATGCCGCCCTCAACCACGCCCCGCGCCGAACCCCCGCAGCGTCCCGGCACGCCGGCGATCGAAAAGCCGAAGACCGCAGACGAGGAGAGCGCGATCCCCGGGCTGCCGCCCAAGCCGGTGCTCGCCTGACGCGCCTCGCGCATTCCGAATCGAATCTGAACCACACGCCGCCGCGGAGCATGAAACTCCGCGGCGGCGTTGTTATTCGCTTTCCCGCGATTATGGGTGTGCTTAACGTCACGCCCGATTCATTCTCTGACGGCGGCCGCTATCTCGATCCTCAGCGCGCAGTCGAGCATGCGCTCGAGATAGAAGCCGCGGGCGCGTCTATCATCGACGTTGGCGGCGAATCGACACGCCCCGTTGGCGCACTTGAGGTTCCGCTCGAAGAAGAGATCGCGCGCGTCAAGCCGGTGCTCGAGCGTCTCGGGCAAAAGCTCCGTATCCCGATGTCGATCGACACGCGACGATCCGCCGTGGCTCGAATCGCGCTGGATGCCGGTGCGTATATAATTAATGATGTGACGGCACTCAAAGGTGACACGGAAATGGCCAGCGTTGCGGCGCGATCGAAATGCGCCGTCGTGCTGATGCATATGCGCGGCGGCCCGCATAATCACGCGCGATTTGCGCGCTATCGCGATGTCATCAGCGAAGTGCGCGAGTATCTGATGCGGCGCGCGCGTTTTGCCGAGTCATCCGGAATCGCGAAATCGAGAATTATCCTCGACCCGGGAATCGGCTTCGCCAAGGACGCTGCGCACAACTTCGCGATCCTCGCAGGGTTGCCCCGGCTCTGCGCGCTCGGCTATCCGATATTAGTGGGGGCTTCGCGCAAGCGCTTCGTGCGCAGCATCGCGGCCGGCGGCGAGCGCGAACTGACGATTGCTGGTGCGGCAGCCGACGCACTCGCGGTCGCGAGCGGCGCCTCAATCGTTCGGGTTCACGATCCAGCGGCGGCTGGTGCTGCGGTGCGGATGGCGGAGGCGGTAAGACGGGCGGCGATGCGATAACGATGCATTATTACCTGCCAATGATTCCGGCGCCGCGATGGCAGGATATCGTCGATATCCTGATCGTGGCCTACGTGATCTACCGAATCGCGATTTTGATTCGCGGCACGCGCACCACGCAGATGGTGGCGGGCCTGGTGATCGTCGGTGGCGCTTTCGTCGCGTCGCAGGTGTTCGGGCTCTTCACCCTCAACTGGCTGCTCAACAACTTCCTGTCGTCATTGGTCGTGATCCTCGTCGTGATCTTTCAGGCCGATATCCGGCGCGCGCTGACGCGTGTCGGATCGCAATCGTTCTTCGTGCCGCGCCCGCAGATGGCGACTGCGGCCGAGGCGCTGGCGGCCGCGGCGGCCTGGCTCTCCGCGCGCCGGATCGGGGCGCTTATCGTGATCGAACAGGACATGGGCCTCAACGAATTTGTCGAGAGCGGCCGTATGATCAACGGCGAGATTTCGCCCGAGCTTATCGAGACGATTTTCTTTCGTGGCTCGCCGCTTCACGACGGCGCAGTTATCTTGAAGGGTGATACAATTCTTGCGGCCGCGTGTTTGTTGCCGCTGTCGACAAATCCCAACGTGAGTCTCGCCTTCGGCACGCGCCATCGCGCGGCAATCGGGATCACGGAGGACTCGGACGCGGTGGTGCTGGTGGTGTCGGAAGAGGATGGAACCATTTCGATCGCTCGCGGTGGCGAATTGCTCCGCGGCCTCACCGCCGATGAAGTGCGCGAGGCGCTGAGCAAGCTGTCGGCGTGAGCGAGCTGAGCGACCGTGATGCAGTTGGCGACTCTGAAGCAGCGAATCGGGTTCGACGATCTGAAGAAGCGTGTCTCGCGCAACATCGGCCTGCGTTTGCTCGCACTCGCGATCGCGATCGGCTTCTGGATTTTTGTCAATGCCGGAGAGCGCGGTTCCGTGATTCAGCTCACCGTGCCGATCAGCTATCGTCAACTCGCACCGGGGCTGGTCATCGTCAATCGTCCGCCGGATTTCGTGAAAATCGAAGTGACCGGCACGCGCACTCTGCTCTCGCTACTCGATCCCGAGCGAATCGCGCTGAGGCTCAACCTGAACGGCGTCGTCAACGGCCAGGCTGACATCAGGATTCTGCCGACCATGTTCAACACGCCGCGCGGCACGACGGTCACGCGCATATCGCCGGACCAGATTACGCTCGATGTTGATCACGTCATGAGCCGCGACGTGCCGGTGCATCTGACGACGCAGGGCAAGCCCTCGACGGGCTACACCGTCTCCAACGTCGATATCAAGCCAGCCACGGTCACGGTGATTGGACCCAGCCGTTTCGTGCTGCCGCTCACCCAAATCAACACCGAGCCGTTCGATGTCGAGGGCCTCACCAACGACACCGACCGCAGCGTCGATCTCGCGGATACCGATTCCGCGATTCGCTACGGCGTCGATCACGTCGATGCGCACGTCGATGTCGCCGAGGTAATCGCCGATCGCGAGTTTCGCTCGGTGGGCGTTGACGTTCAGAACTGTGACTATCGCTTCCGCGTCGAGCCGCATTCCGGTTCGGTCACGCTTCGGGGTCCGATGCTGAAGCTGAAGAGCCTCGATGCCAAGGGATTGCTCTTCGTAGATGCGAAAGACCTCGAACCCGGCTCCCACGAGTTGCCTGTGCAGGTGAATTTGCCCGATGGCATTCAACTCGTGCGCGAAACGCCCGACAAGGTAAGACTCAGGATGTACCATACCAAGAAGATGACCACCGCAGATGAGCACCCATCCTAAACTGTTCGGCACTGACGGCGTTCGCGGCGTCGCTAATCGCGAGCCAATCACCTCGGAAACTGCGCTCAGGCTGGGCCGCGCGCTCGCCTACGCGTTCCGCCACAACGGCGGGCGTCATCGCCGGATCCTGATCGGCAAGGACACGCGCCTTTCGGGCTACATGCTGGAAACGGCGCTCGAATCCGGTATCTGTTCGATGGGCGTGGATGTGTGGCTAATCGGGCCGCTGCCGACTCCGGGAATCGCCTTTCTCACCCGCAGCATGCGCGCTGATGCCGGAGTCGTTATTTCGGCGTCGCATAATCCCTTTCAGGACAACGGCATCAAGTTTTTCTCGAGCGACGGCTTCAAGCTCGATGATGAAGTCGAAACGCGAATCGAGGCCCTGGTTTTCGACGACGCCGAGCTCTTGAGCCATCGCGCGGAAGCGCACGACATCGGCAAGGCCGCCCGTATCGACGATGCGCTCGGACGTTACCTGGTCTTTCTCAAGACCTGCGTGCCACGAACAGTCACATTCGATGGACTCCGAGTCGTTATAGACTGCGCCAATGGCGCCGGCTACAAGGTCGGCCCCGACGCGCTCGAGGAACTCGGCGCCGACGTGATCGCGATCAACAACGATCCCGACGGCACCAATATCAATCGCGATTGCGGCGCGGTGCATATCGACGGCCTGCGGCGCAGGGTGCTCGAAGAGCGCGCTCATGTCGGAATCGCGCTCGACGGCGACGCCGATCGCGCGCTCTTTATCGACGACAAGGGCGAGCTATTCGATGGCGACGACGTGATGGCCGTGTTCGGCCTGAAGCTCGCAGCCGAAGGCCGTTTGCATGCCAACACTGTCGTCGCATCGGTGATGAGCAACTTCGGCCTCGAGATTGCGCTGCGCAGTGGCGGTGTGCGCCTCGTGCGAACCGACGTCGGCGATCCCGCGGTGGCGCGCGAGATGCGGCAGCATTCCTACTCGGTCGGCGGCGAGCAATCCGGCCACGTGATCTTCATGGATTGCGCGACGACGGGCGACGGTCTGCTCACCGCGCTTCTGCTCTTAAGCTCGATGGTCGAATACGGAAAGGCGCTCAGCGACATGCGTGTGATGCGCCGCGTGCCGCAGGTGCTGGAGAACGTCCGCGTCGCGCGCCGCGTACCGCTCGCGGAAATGCCCGAGGTGCAGCGCATGATCGCCGCCGCCGAGTCGCGTCTGTCAGGCAACGGCCGCCTCCTGGTGCGCTACTCAGGAACAGAAATGCTCGCCCGCGTGATGGTAGAAGGCGAAGACGAGTCGCACATCACGATGCTGGCAAAAGAAATCGGCGCCGCAATCCTCCGCTCCACCGGCTCTCCGAGCTGAAGTCACGGGCGCGCGATGCTTTTTCGAAGGAAAAGCCGTCGCCGGACCAAAGGCGGCTATTGGACGTGGCTCGGTCGTGTTGCCGTCAGTCCGCGCTTCGATTGGAACGTCCGAACTGAGTTGGCGATCAAGCTTGCCCGACACGTCGTGCAGCATCCCGAGTATCTTGAACTGTTGGCTGCGAGCGTCCCGCGAATGGTGACTAAAAGCGGCCGCTCGAAGCGCTTCGACCCCTTCGAATTCCTCGAGGACGTAGCCAACCGCCCGCTACTCCGACCAAGTGTAAGATCGAAAGCCGCCGCCGCGCTCCGCCGATATAAACGCCCGCCCCAGGGTATTTGGGGTACTTTGAAAACGATCGTCGCCCGTTAATCCGATTCGGATCACCACGCCACGCACAAGAGCACGCGCTATGCCTCGCGCGGATTGTGAAGCTTCCGACTTCTCTTTGCCGCGATAACGGGACGAATCTGAGACAGACAGTCAACATAACGCTCGTGCTGATTTCCGAATCAATCTTCCTGGTCGGAAAGGGTTTGTCAGGCGCGGGAATCAGAGGCGTAAACCGCCAGTGGTTTTGAGCCCAGTGCTTTCAGGTACGCCTTCACCGCGCGGGCGAGGCCGGTGTAGATCGCATCAGAAATCAGCGCGTGGCCGATCGATGTTTCCTGCAAACCCTTCACCGTCTTCACGTAGAGCGGCAAATTGCGCAAATCGAGATCGTGACCCGCGTTGACGCCGAGACCGATCCTGCGCGCGAGCTTGGCCGCATCGCGATGCGCTCCAAGCACTGCATCGCGCTCCGGCGTGTCGAACGCGGCGGCATACGGCCCCGTGTATAGCTCGATTCGATCGGCGCCGAGCTCCTTCGCGCGCTCGATCGTTTCAGCGTTCGGCTCGACGAAAAGGCTCGTGCGAATGCTCTCCGAGCGCATCTTGGCGAGCACCTCGCGCAGCCACTCGGCGCTGTCGTCCAATTTCCATCCGGCATTTGACGTGAGCACTCCCGGCGGATCGGGCACCAGCGTGCACTGCGTCGGACGCACTTCATGAATCAATTCGAGAAATTCCGCGCCGGGATAACCCTCGATATTGAACTCGATGCGCTTGTATTCCTGCGTAAGCAGCGCCGATAAATCGAACACATCCTGTCGCCGGATGTGTCGACCGTCGGGGCGCGGATGTACCGTGATCCCGTGGCATCCGGCGGCGATCGAGGTGCGCGCCGCTTTGAGTACGCTCGGCAGGTCGCCGCCGCGCGAGTTGCGAATAACTGCAATCTTGTTGAGGTTGACGCTGAGCTTGACCATCAGGCGGCCTTTCGTCGATTCACGGTAGGAGGCTAGCAGAGCAGGCCGCGCGAACGCAGCGATTTGCACGGCGTGGCCGTTTGCTAAACTCGCTGGTGTGGAATCGACGCGATGATACTTCTGAACGCCGGTGAGAGCCGCGAGCTCGACCGCCTGAGCCAGGAAAAATACGGCGTGCCGTCGTATTCGCTGATGACGCGCGCGGGCGAAAGCGTTGGCGACGCTCTGATGCGCGTGTTTCCCGAATCGGCTGCGGCGGGAGTTCTCGCGGTCGCCGGCAAAGGCAACAACGGCGGCGATGCGATGGTCGGCGCCCGCCGGCTGCATCAGGGCGGCGTTATCGTGCGTGCCGTGCTGCTCGGCAGCGCCGCCGATCTCAAGGGCGATGCGCTGCGCGCCTACAACGATTTTGTCGCTGCCGAGGGCCACGTCATCACCGCCGCCAACGAGGCCGAATTCGACGCGATCCTCACGCATCCGCCGGGCGCGGTTATTGATGGCATCTTCGGCACGGGCCTCAACTCCGAGGTCCGCGGGCTGCCACGCCATGCGATCGAGAAACTGAATGCGTTGGAAATCCCGATCGTCGCGGTCGATATCGCCTCGGGCGTGAACTCTGACACCGGCGCAATTATGGGTACGGCGATCAACGCCCGGATGACTGTGACTTTCGGTTTCGCGAAGATCGGCCATATGTCATTCCCCGGCGCGGGACGCTGCGGCGAATTGCGGATCTTCGATATCGGCTTCGCCCCCAACGCGATTGCCGAGGTCGCCCCTCGCGCGCGCTTCGTCACTCTCGAAGATGTTCAGCCGCAATGGCATCCGCGGACGATGAACTCGCACAAAGGGATGTATGGCCATCCGATGGTGATCGCGGCGAGCCTGGGCAAATCCGGCGCCGCGCTGCTCGCCTCGCGCGGTGCGCTCAGGATGGGCGCGGGTCTGGTGACGACTGCGATACCCGCCTGCGTTCAGCCAGTAGTCGCCGCGGGGCAAGCTGAGCTCATGACCGAGCCGATCGCCGACCGCGACGGCCACTTCGACGGCGATCGCGCGCCCGAGGCTTTCAAATCTCTGATCGCTGGCAAGGATGCGCTTGTCGTCGGCCCCGGCATCGGCCTGAACGACGACACCGTACGCCTCATCGAATGGCTGATCACCGAAGCGTCGGACCCGAAGCTGCCGATACTGATTGATGCCGATGGGCTCAATGCCCTGGCACGCCTCGGATGCGATCGCTTGAAAAACGCGCGCGGGCCGTTCGTGCTCACGCCTCATCCTGGCGAAGCGTCGCGGCTGCTGGGTGTGACGACCTCAGAAATCAACGCCGATCGCGTAAGTGCGGCGCGACTGCTCTCAGAGCGGACGGGAGCCTGCGTGCTGGTGAAGGGCGCGCGCTCGGTGATCGCCGGTCCGGGCGGCGAGCTGTTCATCAACTCATCGGGAAATCCGGGTATGTCCACGCCCGGGATGGGCGATGCGCTCTCCGGGATGGTCGGCGCTCTGCTCGCGCAGGGGATGCGTCCGATCGATGCGCTGTTGTTCGGCGTGTTTGTTCATGGATTCGCCGCGGATCGCGTGGCCGATCGGATCGGACGGGTAGGGTACCTGGCCGGTGATCTAATCGAAGAGCTTCCCGCAACACTTGAGGCGCTATCCTCATGATCGCGCTATAATTTTTTGCGATGCCGAACCAGGTCGAAATTCAAAGCACGGCCGTGACGTTTGTGATCGAAAGCGCCTCGCCGCACGAAACCAAGAATTGGGGACGGCGGCTCGCATCCGTGCTTGAGGGCGGCGAACTCCTCGGCCTTATCGGCGATCTCGGCGCGGGCAAGACCTGCTTTATCAAAGGCCTCGCGCGCGGGCTTAGCCTGCGCGAGGAGGACATCCTGAGCCCGACGTTCACGATGATTCAGGAGCATCGGGGGCGCCTGCCGCTTTATCACATCGACCTTTATCGCCTCGACGAGGCGGGCCTCGACGATCTGGGCCTGCGCGAATATCTCTTCAGCGAGGGCATCGCGGCGGTCGAATGGTTCGAGCGCCTGCGCGAGTCGGCGGACCTCGACTACCTCGAAGTGCGAATCAGTTATTCGGGGGCGAATTCGCGGCGAATCGAGTTCGCGGCGTCAGGGCCGCGCCATAGCGAAGCGATCGCCCGCCTGCGCGCGCGGTTCGAATAGAATTTCGCCTCGAAATATCGCTCGATCCTGCCTCTGGAACGGCAGCCTCTTTCTACGCATAATTATCGTTTACCCCTTGGCTGGGGCATTGGAAGGCTCGTTTTCAATTGGCGCTTATCGTTCAAAAATACGGCGGGACCTCGGTTGGCTCCGTCGATCGAATAAAGGCTGTGGCAGAGCGTGTTGCGCGATCGCGTCAGCGTGGCGATCAAGTTGCGGTCGTCGTTTCCGCGATGGCGGGCGAGACCAATCGCCTGCTCAAGCTGGCGACCGAGCTAGCGGATTCGCCGAATCAGCGCGAGTCCGATGCGCTCGTTTCGACCGGCGAGCAGGTGACTTCGGCGCTGCTGGCGCTGCGCCTCGAAGCACTTGGTCATCCCGCAGTATCGTTCCTCGGCTTTCAGCTTCGAATTGCGACGGACTCGAATCACGGCCGCGCGCGTATCAAGTCGATTGAATCCGATCGCGCAAGTGCCGAGCTCAAGAACGGCAGGATTGTCGTGGTCGCCGGATTCCAGGGAATCGATTCCGCCGGCGATATCACGACACTTGGCCGTGGCGCATCAGATCTGACGGCGGTGGCGCTCGCGGCCGCTCTGAAAGCCGACGCATGCGAGATCTACACGGACGTTGACGGCGTCTATACCGCCGATCCCAACATCTGCCCGCGTGCGCGCAAGCTCAAGCGGATCTCCTACGACGAGATGCTCGAGATGGCCGGACTCGGCGCCAAGGTCTTGCAGATTCGCAGCGTCGAGCTCGCGCAGCGCTATGGCGTGCCGCTCGTGGTGCGTTCCAGTTTCAACGATTCGGAGGGCACGTTGGTCGGTAAAGAGGATAAGTCGATGGAAGAGGTGCTCGTTTCAGGAGTCACCCTCGACCAGAACCAGAGCAAGATCACGATCCTGAGCGTCGAGGATACGCCCGGCCTCGCAGCGCGGATTTTCGGCCCGATCGCTGATGCGGGAATCGTAGTCGATATGATCATCCAGAACGCCAGCGCCGACGGCCGCACTGATATGACTTTCACCGTGGGCCGCGATGATTTACGCCGCGCACTCGAGGTGATCAACCGCATACTGGGCGATATCGGCGCCAAGGGAGTGCGCTCCGAGGACCAGGTCGCGAAGGTCTCGATCGTCGGCCTCGGGATGCGCACGCATGCCGGCGTTGCGGCGAAGATGTTCTCCGTGCTCGCCAACGAGCGGATCAATATCCAGATGATCGCGACGTCCGAGATCAAAGTTTCGGTGGTCGTCGATTCGAAGTACGCCGAGCTCGCGATGCGCGCGCTGCACGACGCGTTTCTCGACAGCACCAACGGCGCTCGGGAGGAGTCCGTCTAGTCCGATGGCCGACCCCAAACACATTCAGATCTACGACACCACGCTGCGCGACGGATGCCAGTCCGAGGACGTGTCGCTCACGGTCCAGGACAAGGTGCGAATCGCCGAGCGCCTCGACGATCTCGGCTTCGACTACATCGAAGGCGGATGGCCGGGATCGAACGAGCGCGACGCGGCGTTCTTCACCGAGATCAAGCGCCTCAAGCTGAAGCACGCGAAGATCGCCGCCTTTGGCTCGACGCGCCGCGCCAACGTGAAGGCCTCCGCCGATCGTAACCTGCAACTCCTGCTCAAGGCCGATACTCCAGTCGCAACCGTGGTTGGCAAAACCTGGGATCTGCATGTGCGCGAGGCGCTGCGTATTTCATCGGAAGCGAATTTCGAAATTCTCTCCGATACGATTCTCTACCTGCGCAAGCATGTCGATGAAGTCATCTTCGACGCCGAGCATTTTTTCGACGGCTACTTCTCGAATCCCGAGTTTACGCTCAACTGCCTGCGCTCCGTCGATGAAGCCGGCGTGACGCTGATCGCACTCTGCGACACCAACGGCGGCCGCTTGCCGCACGAGATCGAAGCGGCGGTGAAGGCCGCGCGCGGCGTTGTTAACTGTCCGATTGGGATTCATTGTCACAATGACAGCGACGTCGCGGTCGCAAATTCGATCGCCGCGATCGAGGCCGGCGCGACGCAGGTGCAGGGCACGATCAACGGCTTCGGCGAGCGATGCGGCAACGCCAATCTCGTCTCGATCATTGCCAACCTCCAGCTCAAGCTCGGCTATCATTGCCTGCCGCCCGGCAAGGTCGAACATATGAGCGAAGTCTCGACGCTGGTGTACGAGCTCGCCAATATCCCGCCGCATGCGCGTCAGCCCTACGTTGGCCGTAGCGCGTTCGCGCACAAGGCGGGACTGCATGTATCAGGAATTCAGCGCGATGCGCGCACGTATGAGCATATCGATCCGTCGAGCGTCGGCAATGCGCGCCGCGTTCTGCTCTCGGAGCTTTCGGGCCGCGCGAATATTGTCTACAAGGCCAAGGAGTTCGGCCTCCAGCTCGATCCTAACGATGAAAAGATCGGCTTGCTGCTCGAAGAGCTGAAGCAGCTCGAGGCGCAGGGCTACGTCTTCGACGGCGCTGATGCCTCGTTCGAGCTCTTGATGCTGCGGACCCTGGGGCTCACACGCGAGCATTTTAATTTTGTCAGCTTCCGCGTCTTCGACGACAAGTGGCACGAGGACCAGGCGCCATTCAGCGAAGGGGTGGTCGTGATCGAAGGCCCCGACGGCGCGCGCACCCGCAACTCCGCGATCGGCAATGGCCCCGTCAACGCGCTCGACACCGCGCTGCGCCAGGCGCTGCTGCCGTACTATCCGGCGTTGTCCTCGATGCGACTGGTTGATTACAAAGTTCGCGTGCTGGACAACGGAATGGGCACCGACGCGCGCGTGCGCGTTTTGATCGAATCCACGGACGGCAAGCGCCGCTGGGGCACCGTCGGCGTTTCGAGCAACGTCGTCGAGGCCAGCTGGCAGGCGCTGGTTGACTCGGTCGAATACAAACTACACAAGGATAGTAGGAAGCCGCGCGCCAAGCCGGCCAAATTGAACGGGACGCGCCCGCGGGGCAAGGGCGCCAACGAGTCCGTCGCTCACCCAAAGGCCTGAACGAGAGCGCGGCAAGGAGCAACGACCGTGGGTGTTATCAGCCGCATGCGCGAGGACATCCAGATGGTCCTCGATCACGACCCCGCCGCCCGCTCGGCGATCGAGGTCGTGCTGGCTTATCCGGGTATCCATGCGATTTGGATTTATCGCGTTGCTCACTCGTTGTGGAATCACAACTTCAAGCTGACCGCGCGTGTGCTCACTGAGCTGTCGCGCTTCCTGAACGCAATCGAGATTCACCCCGGCGCTCAGATTGGCCGCCGCCTCTTCATCGACCATGGCCTCGGCGTGGTGATGGGTGAGACCACCGAGATCGGCGACGACGTCCTGATCTACCAGGGCGTAACGCTCGGCGGCACCAGCCTCAAGAAAGAGAAGCGCCATCCGACGATCGAAGACAACGTCATGATTTCGTCGGGCGCGGCCGTGATCGGCCCGGTGACGATCGGGCGCGGCAGCAGAATCGGCGCGGGCGCGGTCGTCGTGTCCTCGGCGCCGCCTTATTCAACGATTGTCGGAATCCCGGGCAAGGTAATCGAAGGCCAGAGCGCCAAGACCGATGTCGTTCAACTCGATCACGCGAAACTGCCCGACCCCGTCGCGCGTGCGATGACCACGCTCGTCGATAAGCTCAACGTCCTGACGGCTCGGTTAGGCGAAATCGAAGAGCGGCAGGATTGCCTTGAAGACAAAGTCAGCGAGCACCATCCCGAATCCGAGAACGGCATCGCGGTCAACAAGGGCTAGATTTTCGCTGTTGATGCGAGCCACGCATCCTCCGCGCGTCTGACGGGTCGTTCTGAACTAGCGTTATACGCCGTCTTTTGCCGAAAATGTCGGTAAGATAAACTGTCTGCCTCACTGGGGAGATAAGGCCATATCGATCTATCTCGACCATAACGCGGGAGCGCCGCTTCGTCCCGAGGTGAAGCGCGCAATCGCGGACTTCCTCTGCGAAGAGGAGGGCAATCCTGCGTCTGTCCATCGCGCCGGTCAGCGAGCGCGCAAGGCCCTCGAGGGTGCGCGCGGGCAGGTGGCGAGTTTGATCGGCTCGGAGCCGCGTCGAATCGTGTTCACGAGCGGCGGAACAGAGTCCAACAACATGGCGATCTTCGGCACGGCGCTCGCCGCTGCGCATCGGCGAAAGATCGTATCCTCGATGATCGAGCACTCGTCCGTGCTTGCTCCGCTGTCGGAACTGGAGCAGCGCGGTTTCGAGATCGTTCGAATCGCACCTGATTGCGAGGGCCGCATCTCGCCTGACTCTGTCGTTGCCGAGATCGATGCGAACACCGCGCTGGTCACGCTCGCGCTGGCCAACAGTGAAGTCGGCAGCATCCTCGAGACACCGAAGATCGCCGAAGCTGCGTCAGCGGTAGGCGCGGTCTTTCATCTCGACGCGGCGCAGGCAGCAGGAAGAATTGCCGTCGATATATCCGTGCTCGGCTGCGACCTCATGACGCTCAGCGCGCACAAGCTTGGCGCTCCTGCGGGTATCGGCGCGCTCTACATTCGCGATGCCGCACGCATCGCGCCGCGCATGTCTGGTGGTCCGCAGGAAAGCGGGATGCGCGCGGGTACGCCGAATCTCATCGGTGCAGTCGCATTCGGCGCATCAGCAGAAGCGGCACGCCTCGCTATGGCCGAAGAATCGGCACGTGTTGCGATGTTCGCAAGTTCGCTCCTGGAGCGGCTGCGCGCCTCGATTCCAGATCTTCGGCTCAACGGTTCCGCGAACGATCGGCTTCCCAACACGCTCAACCTGACGTTTCCGGGGGTGCTGGGCGAGACGATGCTGATCGCGCTTGACCTCGAAGGCGTTGAGGTTTCGATGGGGTCGGCGTGTGCCGCAGGCGCGGTCGAGGCGTCGCACGTTTTGCGTGCGATGGGCCTGAGCGACGGTGATGCACGCTCCTCGCTAAGAATCAGCCTCGGATGGAACACGACCGCCACCGATATCGACACGGCAGCCACGACGATCGCTCGCGTATGGCGGCGCGTCGCGGTCAACGAGCCGCTCGGCTCGGAGGCCGCATCATGAAGGCGCGCGTTCTGGTTGCGATGTCGGGCGGCGTCGATAGCTCCGTCGCAGCAGCGATGCTCTCGGAGGAGGGCTATGACGTTGTCGGCGTCGCGATGCGCCTTGCGCCGGAGTCTGCTCCGGCCTCGCGCAAGCGCGGCACCTGCTGCTCGCACGATGACTTCGAAGATGCGCGTCGCGTCGCGGAGCTGATGAACTTCCCATTCTACGTCATCGACCTGCGCGCCGACTTTGCCGCGCGCGTCATGAACAACTTCGTTTCGGAGTACCTGGCTGCGCGGACGCCGAATCCGTGCGTGATGTGTAATCGCGAGATCAAGTTTGATCGGCTCTGGGAGCGGGCGCGCGCGCTCGAAGCTGATTTCATCGCGACTGGTCACTATGCGCGAATCGAGCGCGACGCCGCGGGCGCGTTCCACCTGATGCGCTCCGTCGATGAGTCGAAGGACCAGTCATATTTCCTCTTTATGCTTGGGCAGGAGCAGCTCGCGCGCACGCTTTTCCCGCTCGGCGCGATGACCAAGAGCGAGGTGCGGAGTAGGGCACGCGCACTGGGGCTTGCCAATGCCGACAAGCCGGAGAGCCAGGAAATCTGCTTCGTTCCCGACGGCGACTACGCGCGTTTCGTCGAGCGCCGCGCGGGCAACTCGGATATTCGTCCGGGCCGCATCGTTGACAACAGCGGCGACACTCTCGGTGAACACGCTGGCATCCACCGCTTCACCGTGGGCCAGCGCCGCGGACTCGGAATCGCGACGGGCGAGCCGATGTACGTGCGCGCGATCGATCGCGATAGCGGCGATGTTGTTGTAGCGCTGCGCAATCAGATTTCATCGGCGGGATTGATCGCCGAGCGCGTCACGCTCGTCGATCCGTCGCAGCGTGAGCACGACGAAATTCGCGTTGAGGCGAAGATTCGCTATCGGCATCGCGCGCTTCCGGCGACATTACGGTTCGACGATGGCGATCGCGCGGAGGTTCGGTTCGATTCTCCCGGACCCGCTGTCACTCCCGGCCAGGCTTGCGTTTTCTATCGCGGCGACGATGTGCTCGGCGGCGGTTTTATCGAAAAGGCGGTTCTTAGCTGATGCGCTTTGCAATCGCCACGCTCGGATGCAAGGTCAATCAGTACGATTCGGCGACGATCGAGACGCGCCTGCTCGCGCGCGGCATGGAACGCACCGAGTTCAACCAGGCCGCCGACGTTTATATCGTCAACACCTGCACCGTCACGAATCGCGCCGATGTTGAGAGCCTGAGGCTCGCGCGCCGCGCGCGGCGGCTCAATCCGAATGCACGCGTCGTGATGACTGGCTGTCTGGCCCAAGCCTCTCCCGGGAAGCTCGCGGGCGCGAACGAAGTCGATGCGGTCGTCGGACTCGGCCGGCTCGACGATCTCGAACGCGCGATTATTGTTGGCGATGGCGAACGAGTGATGGTCTCGAATCTGCGCAAGGAGCGCGGCGCCATGGAACTCGGCGCCGTCACGCTGGCGGGTCAGACCCGCGCGTTTCTGAAGCTGCAGGAGGGATGCGACCAGTTCTGTACTTTCTGTATCGTGCCGTTCTCGCGCGGAACTTCCCGCAGTATCGAGCCGCGCCGCGTGATCGAAGCGCTCGAAGAGGCTCATGATCGCGGTTTCAGAGAAGTGACACTCTCGGGCGTTCACCTCGGAGGATACGGCAAGGATCTTTCGCCGTCCGTCGAGCTTGCCGATCTGCTCGAAATGATTGCTGAGCGATCGCCCGTGCGGCGCGTAAGGCTCAGCTCGCTCGATCCTGAGGAGCTGAGCGATCGAATTATCGACATCGTCGCGGCGAGCGAAGCGTTTTGCCCGCATCTTCATCTGCCGCTGCAGGCGGGCGAGGACGAGGTTCTTTCGCGGATGCGGCGCCGATACGTGCGCGACGAATTTCGCGCCCGGGTCGAGCGCGTGGTCGAGGCGATGCCCGAAGCCGCGATCGGTACCGATCTTATAGTCGGATTTCCGGGCGAGAGCGCGGCGCAATTCGACTCTTATTACGCCTTCGTCGAAAAGCTGCCGCTTGCGTACTTCCACGTATTTCCTTATTCGGTGCGCGACGGTACGACAGCGGCCAAGATGCCGAACAAGGTAAAGCCCGGGGAGATCAAGCTGCGCGCCGATGCAATGCGCCGGCTTGGCGAGGGCAAGCGCGCCGACTTCGCGCGCCGCTCGCTGGGCAGCACGCTCAATGTACTAATCGAAGAGCGCAACGCCCGCGGCGCGCTCGAAGGATACAGCCGCAATTACATCCGCGTTTCCGTGGCTGGTCCCGACGGTCTCATCAATCAGGAAATTGAGGTGGAGGCGCTGACTGCAGATGCCGCTCAAGTGGCTGGCCGGATTGTTGCGCAAGCGGAGCAGAACGGCGCCGCTGCCGCCGCTGCCGAGTGACGGGCGCCACGCCGGAATCGAAAAGGCGCTCGGATATAATTTCACGCGGCCGGAGCTGCTTGAAACCGCGCTCACTCATCCGAGCGCCGCGGTCGGCACCGAGACGCATTACGAGCGGCTCGAGTTTCTTGGTGACGCCGTGCTCGATCTTGCGATCGCGGACCTGCTGATGCGGAAGTTTCCCGAGGCGAAAGAAGGACCGCTCTCCAAGCAGCGCGCATCGATCGTTAATGCGCGGACGCTCGCGATCAAGGCCCAGACTATCGCGCTCGGCAGCGCGCTGCGGCTCGGCAAGGGCGAAGAGAAAAGCGGCGGACGCGACAAGACTTCGATCCTGGCGGCGGCGTTCGAGGCCGTTGTTGGCGCAGTCTACACCGACGGCGGTCTCGCACCCGCACAGCGCGCGGTCGAGCGCTTGTTTGATGGTGATATCGGTGGGCCCGCGGCCGAGCGGGATTACAAAACGGAATTGCAGGAGCTGTCTTATCGTCATTATCGAGTGCAGCCGAACTACGAACTGGTCAGCGCCGAGGGACCCGATCATGCCAAGCGCTTCACGACGCGGATTCGCGTCGGCGGGCGCGAGCTCGGAATCGGCGAGGGCGGCAGCAAGAAGCAGAGCGAGCAGGCCGCGGCGCGCGTGGCGCTGGATGTGATCGCGCAGGAGAAAGGTGGACGCGCCAACTGAGCATCGCGCCGGCTTCGTCGCAATTACAGGACGGACCAACGTCGGCAAATCGACCTTGCTGAATCGGCTCGTCGGGCAGAAGGTCGCGGCCGTAACGCATCGTCCGCAAACCACGCGGCGGCGCATTCTCGGCATCCGCAGCGATCCCGACGCGCAGTTTTTGCTCATCGACATGCCGGGAATTCATGAGAGCCGCCGCGCGATTAACGAGCGGATGGCGCAAACGGCGCGCCGCGCGATCAGCGAAGGCGAAGTTCTGCTCGTGATGATCGAAGCGGGACCACGCCTGAGCGCCGAGGACCAGGCGATGCTCGCCGAGCTCCGCGCCATGAAGCGCCCGGTCGTGATCGCGGTCAACAAGATCGATCTCAAACCGCGCTCGTATGTGCTGCCGATGCTCGAAGAAATCGGCCGCGAATTTCCCGAGGCCGAGTTGGTTCCGATAAGCGCTCGCTCGGGAGACAACGTCGAAGAGCTGCTCGCGGTGATCAAGAGATCGCTGCCGGTGAGCCCGTCGCTGATGTCCGAGGAAGAATTCACCGACCAGTCCGAGCGAATGATTGCTGCCGAAATTATCCGCGAGAAAATCTTCCTCAAGATGCGCGAAGAGATCCCGTTTTCAACGGCAGTCGTGATCGAGGATTTTGTCGAGGAGCCCGAGCGGCAACTTAAAAAGATTAGCGCGCGCATCGTCGTCGAGCGCGAGCCGCACAAGGGCATGCTGATCGGCGCGGGCGGCCGTACGCTCAAGGAAATCGGCACCGCGGCGCGCCTCGAACTCGAGGAGATCCTGGGCTCGCGGGTGTTCCTCGAGATGCGCGTGCGGGTCGATCGCGATTGGACGCGCGATCCACACAAGCTGTCGGAGTACGGCCTTTGAGCAAAGAGCGATCGCCACGAAGCGTCGAGAGCCGCGGCGGCGCCGAAGTGCGGCGGCTCTTTTCGGAGGGCCTGCCGTCCGTGGTTCTCGTCGGCCGGGCCAACGCCGGCAAATCGACGCTGTTCAACCGTATCGCGAAAGGCCATCGCGCGATCACGAGCGCAATTCCCGGCACCACTCGCGATCTCAACTTCGCGCGGGCCGCGCACGAGGAGCGCGACTTCGTCGTGGTCGATAGCGGCGGTCTCGAGCTCGGCGGGCGCGAGAACATGAGCGAGCGAATCGTCGCTGAGGCGCTGGGGGCGGTTGGCGCGGCTGACGTCGTCGTGTTTGTGCTCGATGGCAAAGCCGGACTTGCCGATGCGGATTCGGAGGCGGTCGCGCTGGTGCGCGACACCGGATGCCCGCTGATCATGGCGGTGAACAAGATCGATTCCGACAAGCAGGAGACGAACGCAGCGGAATTTTACGCGCTCGGCGCCGACGAGCTGTTCTTCATCTCGTCGGCGCATGGCCGCGGAGTCGGGGAGCTGCTCGATGAAGTCGTAAAGCGCCTTCCGGCGAGGGAATCGGCGACGCAAGCAGGACCCAATCTGAAACTTGCGCTGGTCGGGCGCCCGAACGTCGGCAAGTCCTCGATGCTGAATCGGCTGTCGGGTTTCGAGCGCGCGATCGTCGATTCGATTCCCGGCACGACGCGCGATCCGATCGACGTTCGCCTGAGCGCGGAGGGACGCGACGTGCTGTTGATCGATACCGCGGGTATCCGACGGCCGACGCGCGTCGAAGGCGAGCTGGAGCAGCATTCGGTGGCGCGCGCGATCGAGACGATCCGTCGCGCTGACGTGGTTCTGCTCGTGATCGACGCGAGCGAGGGAATCACCGACCAGGACGCGCGGCTCGCGCGGCTGGTCGATACCAACGATCGCGCGATGGTGATCATATGCAATAAGTGGGACGCGGCCGCGAAAGCGGGCGGCAAGATTGCCACGTTCGCGCGCGACGTCGAGAATCGCTATCCGTTCATGTCGTATGCGACGAAGGTCTTCACGTCGGCGCTGACGGGCGACGGCGTGAAAGGCATTCTGCCCGCGGCGATCGCGGCGGGCGAGTCGTGGCGATCGATGTTCCAGACTTCGCAGCTCAATCGCATCCTGGCGGCCGCGACGGCCGCGATGGATCCGCCGTTGGTTGCGCGCCGCCGCCTCAACCTGATGTACGTGACGCAAGTCGCGAGCGCGCCGCCGCGGCTTCGATTCTTTTCCAACATCGAACGCGACATCCCCGCGCACTACATCCGCTTTCTCGAAACGCGCTTTCGCCGCGAACTGAAACTGGTCGGCACGCCGCTGCGCTTCTCTTTCAAGCGCACCGGCCGCACGCCCGCGATCGGCTCGACGGAAGCATTGCGGGGAACCTCGAAGAGCAAGCGCGAGCGAGCCAAATCCGCGCGCAAACCTGCCTGAAACACAAAACAGCGCGCGGCGCTATGCATGTCGCGTCTGTCGCAATTGCTTAACTCGCGGTATGACTCTGACGACTAGTCGAAGGCGTGGGAGGACGTTTCGATGAACACGAGAACCATCTCGCCCGCTATTTATGGCGTCGCCTTGATCGCGTTCGTCACTGGATGCTCGCCGGCTGCTGCGCCGGTCATGCCGCAGCAGCCAGTTTCCAATGTGCAGGCTGCTCCCGCCGCACCGCCGCCCGTAGCCGCGCAACCCGAGACGCCTGCGGCGCCGGGCGGGAACTACGAGCAACCGCCTGTTATCAATGTGTCCGATCTGCTTCCGGCGAGCGCACTTTCGGGTCCGGGGTTCATTGTTCAGCAGCAGGTTCCGACCAACGGCGCGATGGGCGAGTACACGATCGTCGCCGATGCCAGCGTCTTTCATAACAACGCCGGGACTTACCAGGTTGAGAGCCTCGACATGCTGAAGATTCGGCTGTCTGAGATCCCTGCGATCGCGCAGTTGGACAACAGCAGTCAGACGGCGATTTTTGCGCAGGCGGTCGCGAAGAGCGCGGAGCGGCCGATCTCGGACGCGGCCAACATGGTCGTTCATCCGATGGATACCGTGACCGGCTTGCCGAGCGGGATAAACGAATTCTTCGGCCGCGTCAGCCTGGGCGCCAATCAGCTTTATGCGACCGCGACCAATTCGTCGGAGAGCGGCGGTCAGCGCGCAGAACAGACGGCCGAGGAGTCCGGTTCGATCACGGCGACCGCGCTCGGCTACGAGCAGGTGCGCCGCAGCCTCGCGAGGAAGCTGCACGTCGATCCGTATTCATCCGATCCGATTCTGAAAGCAAAACTGAACCACGTCGCGTGGGTGATGTTTTCGGCGCGCCTGGCCGTTGACACCGTAGTTACCGTGGCAGTGCCGGGCTCGATATTCATCACCGGAACGGAGTTCACCGAAGACCTCGTCTATCAGACGCCTAAGGGCGATCTGATCCTGCTGGTGCAAAAGAAGCTCAAAGAATTTGGGCTGTCGCAGTCGGATATCGCTCTGTTTACTCACAACACCGCGATTCCACTGAGTCTTCAAGTCACTGCCGTTCACGATCTCGACGCGCTCGGGCCAATCCGCGGTCGCAAGAGCGCCGCGATTGCGCTGGCGAACGTGCTGACGGAGTACCAGGCGCGCTTCCTCGTGACCTCGATTCACATGCTTGCGAAATGGAGTCAGCAGAAGAGTCCCATCACAAGAATCGAAGTTCCCGGACTGATCATCGGGCGCGATCAGAACGGCACGACGATTGTGCCTGCGCCGGTTGATTATCTCTCGTGGACGCAGCGTATTGCCGGATTCGCAACCGATCCAGCTCTGCTGTCCCGTCCGAACCGCGTGCTCTGGATACCGGCTCAAATGACGCCGCTCGCTCTACAACAACTCGCCGCCAATGGCTGGAAGGTGCATCAAGGTGATCAGCCTTAGTC
>DATJMX010000049.1 GCA_035508495.1 Candidatus Binataceae bacterium | reverse complement strand
CCGTTCCGCCGGGCAGCGCGCCGGGCGGCGAAATGTTTCTGCAAGCGACGGTAAGGGCGAGCGGGCTGAGGCCGGCGACCGTCAGTTTCTACCTGGCGGAAGGCAGCACGCACGGACCGGATGATATTTTGATCGCCACCGCGAGCGTGAGACCGTTGTCGCTGCTGCTCGCTCCCCAAGCGCTTCAGGTGACTGCACTTATCGGTTCGCTAGTGCCGCCGGGTCTCTATTTCGTGCTGGCATGCACTGGCAGTCAATGCGCGGCGAGCCCGAGTACTATCCAAATCCTGGGCGAGGGCCTGAGCGCGATCGATCAGACTCCCGGGACAACATCGCCTACGCCGCCCGCGACCGAGTATTTTCCGGAGAATCCGGGGGATGGCTTTACAGTGGGCAGTCCATTTGCCTGCCCGTTCTCGACCCACGGTCAATGGCCAGGCAGCTGCGTGTGGGTAAAGACCAAGGTCATAACTATCCTCGGCCGCCAGACGGTTGACGGATTATTCTACTGTCCGACGGACCGCCCGTATCCTTTCCAGGTCGCGCTTGGAGACGATCCGCTCTGGGAGGACCTGACCACACCTCGAGACTCATTCGGGCGAACGAATGCGGTCAGTTTTACCAAGTACAAAATTGGCGTTACCGCTCATCCATACTCATATGCAGGCTTCGGTCCGGGGACAACTCCGCCGAATCGTGGATACGCAAGTTTTCGGTTTTTCGGGCATTCGCTAATTACGATCTTCGGCCAGGCGCAGTTCCTGTGCAGCGATAAGCCGACGACCGGGGCACAGCCATAGCGACGAGGGAGACGACAGGTTTCAAAAACGCGATCGCGAACGAAAGCTTGGAAGATAAAGATATGATGGGGCGCTCCGAAAATAGAATTATCGCTGCCGGCTCAAACGTAGGAAGAACGGGCCGCAGCATCGTTTGGCTGGTACTATTCGTCGTGGCGCAATTGACGATATTATCGGCCTCACGCCCGGCATCCGCTCAGCTCAGTTCAAATCTGACGGTTTCAAGCGTGCTCGCGCCGGCTCCTCCCGGCGGCCAGCCTGATGGCCAAATGCTGCTGCAGGCGATGGTACGCTCGCGAGGTATTTTCGCGCGCCCGTCGAACGTGATGTTCTACCTGGCGGCGGGCCGAACACGGAGTGCTGGTGATGTTCTGCTTGCGACGGCGATCGTGAACCCGGGGGGACTGCTTTCGGGAACGCAAACCATTGCCGTAACGGCGCTCATCCCGGAACAGACGCCGCCGGGATTCTATTTCGTGCTGGCCTGCGCGGATACTCAGTGCGCGCCAACCGCGGCAACTATCCAGGTGCTAAGTCAGGGGTTGAGCCCGGTGGACCAATCCGCTGGAACGACCTCCTCATCGCCTCCTTTCACCGAGTATTTTCCTGAGTCTCCTTCGAGTGGGATGACGGTCGGCCAACCATTCGCCTGTCCGTTTTCGATCCACGGACAATGGCCGGGTAGTTGCGTCTATGTCACTACCAAAAAATTCGATATTCCTCAGAACACCCAGCTAGGGGGCCTGATGTACTGTCCAAAGGACCGGCCCTATCCCTACCAGGTAGCGATCGGATTCGATCCTCTATGGCTCGACAAAACCGTCGGTACCGTGCCCGCCGCGACGAATGCTGTCAGCTTTACCAAGTACAAGAGCAATATCTTCAATAGGCCCTACTCCTATGCCGGGTTTGGTCCGAATAGCGCGCCGCCGAATCGTGGCTACGCTGCATTCTTCTGGGCAGGATGCACGAGCTGTGGAGATGGAACCGGTCAGGTAGAATTCCTATGTAGCGATAAGCACACCTCCCATGCCGCGGAGTGATTTGCCTCCGCTCTGAGTTCGAATCAAGAGGATGACAAACGGTCACACCACGAAGGACACCAAGGTCACAACGTAAATTCTAAAGGGCGGCGCGAGCGCCGCCCTTCTCAGTGCCTTGTGATCCTGGTGTGATTCTTCGTTTTTCTCTTAATAATTGCCCTTGGCGCCTTCAGCGTCGGCATCTCCGGTGTCGAGCAGAGGCTTAAAGCGGTTTAGCCCAAAACTCCATCGGTACCTGCTCCGGCCCGACGACGGATTCGCCAAACCCGAATTTGCGATACAGCCCGCGCGCGCGATCGTTGTCCTCGCGGACCTCGAGCGTGAGCTTGCAGCACCCGAGCGAGCGCGCTTTGCCTTCCACCGCCGTCATCAGCTTGAGTCCGACGCCTTGCCCGCGGTAGCCCGACAGCACGCCGATATCGTGGATATTGAGCAGCGGCCGCGCTGCAAAGGTCGAGAAGCCCACGAAGCAAAGCGTGAAGCCGATCGCCCTGCCATCGTCGTAGGCGAGAAAGACATAGTACGCGGGATGCTTGCGCAATTCGGGAACGAGGTTGCGCCGCACCTCGGCCGGCAGCGCGAGGGAGCCTTCCATCGGATCGAGCGCGTACGCATCCATCATCGCGAGGAAATCGCGCTCATGATTCGGATTGGCGAGGTCGGCTTCGACAATGGAAATGAGCCCCATTGAACTTCACCTGATACTTTAAGAACCGCTCACGAAACCTTCTGATCGTCCTTGTAATGCTCTTCCCAGTTCCGGTAGCCGTCGGGATCCCAACGCTTCCAGGTGCCTTCGCGCTTGCCATCCTTATACTGCCCCTTCGCTGAGATCTTGCCGTTGTCGTACCATCCGATGTGCTCGCCGTCCTGCACGCCGTCCTTGTAATGGTCGATGGAGGCCTTCTGGCCGTTGTCGTGCCACAAAGTCCATTCGCCGTCCTGTTTACCGTCATGATAGCTGCCTAGCATCATGAGCGAGCCGTCGGGGCGGTAGAGCAAGAAGGGACCGTCCTTGACCTCCTGGCCGTTGATGGTCTTCGCGCAATAGAGTTCACTGCCGTCGGGGGGGCCTTCGCCCATCAGCTTCGTCCCCTCGGCGCAGGTGGGTCTGGCAGGTGCGGCGGAGCCACCGCCGTTGCATCCGGCAAGGAGCATCGCGAACAGGGCAAGGATCGTAAGTATCGCTTTAGGTTTCATGATGATTCGGTTGTATCTCAATCTTAGCGCGCCGCGCTCCGACTTGCGATTTTCACTGTCGGCGCTGCCAAAGAAAAAGCGGGACGAGCTCTGAGGCTCGCCCCGCTTTCCATAGTTATCGAATCGTCGATCAGCCCTTGGAGCCCGTCGAGCCGAGCAGGTTGCCGCCGAGCGTCGCGTTGCCGACGGTGGTATCGCCGACCACGTTGATCATCGCGGGCTTGCCGGATTTGAACGCGCGCTCGAGCGCCGGGATGATCTGCTCCGGCGTCTCGACATGCTCGCCATGGCATCCCATCTCGGCGAAGACCTTGTCGTAGCGAATCTTGTCCAGCATGTTGAACGGATCAGTGCGGCCCTTGAGCCCGGGCATCTGATCGAAGTTCGGACCCCACGAGCTGTTGTTCCACAGCACCGTGATGACCGGCAGCTTGTAGCGCGCCGCAGTTTCCATGTCGAAGCCGCCGATTCCGAGGCCGCCGTCGCCGCTGATCACGACGACCTGCTTGCCCGGACGGCCGAGTTGCGCGCCGATCGACATGCCGACGCCGTGACCGACCGGCGCGAGCGGGCCCGCGTCGACGACCTGGCCCATGAAGCGGCAGGTGAACGCGCGGCTCATCCAGCCGGAGAGCGTGAAGCTGTCGATAATCGTGGTCGCGTCCTTGTCCAGCACCGTGATCAGATCCTCGCACAGGCGCGCGGGATGAATCGGCGTGTTGTTGGTGACCTTGGAGTTCTGCTCCTTGATCTGGTTGTCGAAGCGCGTGCGGGTCTCGAAGACCTGCTTGTTCCACGCCGAGTTCTTATGCTTGGAGAAGTCGAGCTTCAGCTCCTTGGCGCGATTGATCATCTGGCGCAGCACAACCTTCGGATCGCCGACCATCGGCAGGTCGGCATTGACCTGCCATCCGATACGCGTGGGGGTCGGATCAACCTGGATGTACTTGGCCTTGTCGGTCCAGGTCGGCGGCTGGCCGAAATGCTCGCCGCTCCAGAAACGGAAGCCGATCGCGAGCACCACGTCGGCGTTGCCGGTGAAGGGCTTCTTGAAAGCGCCGCGAATCGCCAGCGGATGCTCCTCGGAAACGACGCCCTGACCGGCGCGCCGGGCGTAGATCGGAATCTGCGTCAGCTCGACGAGTTCCTTCATCTCGGGTCCGGCCTGCGACCAGAACACGCCGTCGCCGCATGCGATGATCGGGCGCTCCGAAGCGACCAGCATCTCCAGCGCCTTGTCGATCTTGGCCGGGTCGCCGCCCGAGCGGACATCATCGATCTGGAAGCGGCCTGCGCCCTTTTGTTGACGCGCGTCTTCCTCGTGGTGATAGAGGATGTTCTGCGGAATCTCGAACAGCGCGACGCCCTGCGGCGGCGAGATCGCCTCGCGGAAGGCGGAGCGCAGATCGAACTGGATCGTGCTCCAGTCAGTGACGCGCTTGGTGAACTTGGAGAAGCTCGCGACGACGTCGGAGCCGTAGGCCTCCTGGAACGATCCGAGGTGATCCTCGGTATTCGGATGCTGTCCGGAAATGCAGACCACGGCGCTATTAGTGAGGCCGGCGACGCAGAGCCCGGTGACGGCATTGGTCAGACCGCATCCCGCCGTGACCATGCAGACTCCCACCTCGCCGGTGACGCGCGCATACGCATCGGCGGCATAGGCGGTCGCCTGTTCGTGTCGCATATGGATCAGCTTGATGTCGTGGTTGCGAAGCTGAGCGAGAATTGGAAACAGGTGACCGCCATTGATCGCGAAACAATAGCGCACCCCATTTTCTTGCATGACGCGGGCGATCAACTCGCCGCCATCGGCATTAGCCATCCTTGGGTCCTCCGTAGAGACTGTTGCGGTGACGCCCGCGCGGCGCGGGTTCCGTACGAGCCCGCAAAGCGGGTCGCGTCGGGAAGGCAATCACGGCGTTAGCCGAATCCTTACACATTTCCTGCACGCCCGAAAACCGCGTGATGCGTCCGACGTAAAGAAAAACGCGGCGCATTCTTGGAGTGCGCCGCGTTGATAACGATGGAGGATCGGATTCAGCGAGCCGCTTGATGTTCGAAGTCAAGGCGGCCGCGGATTTTCTCGATCGTCGCGTGATCAACCCATGCGCCGTGCTGATTCGGGCAGGCCATCCCGCCGAGGCCGATCGAGCCATAGGCGATCGCAGCACGAGCCTCGAGTTTCGCATTGCAGTCGGGACAATGAATGTCCTTGGGATGGCGGTGGACGAGGTCTTCGACGATGTCCTCGATGGCCTCGAACAGCACCTCACCTACCGCCTCATGATGCGCCGCTGCGGCGTTGGCGAGCCGTGCTCGCAGCCCTTCAAGCGTCGGCCATGTCAGCCATGCGCCATGCTGCATCGGACAGGCCATCCCGCCGAGGCCGATCGCTGCACGCGCGTCGAGCGTCTCACCGCATACCGGGCAATGAACCGGCTTGGTGTAGCGCTCGCGCAGCTTGGCGAGGATCTCCTCGTCGTGCTGATGGGCCCAGTGATCTTCCATCGCCTTGCCGCGATTATGTAGAGCTTGTCCCAGCCGGTCTTTTTCGTCGCTCACCTTAGCCTCGCTTTATCTCCGTTTGCTTCAAATAATTTTATCCCATCTTCGTGGCTCGATTGAACATGCAGAAGGTGCCCGTCGGCTGGACGTAACGCGCTACATCCTGGCGATCAGCTCGCGCGAAATTTCCTCGATACACGCGTTGAACGCGTCCATCGGCGGGTTGATGAAGATCTGCGTGAGTCCGCCGCGCTCGAGCGCGCGCAGCCGCTCGATAACTTCGTCGCGCGTGCCGATGATCGTCGTTCCGGAGATCGTTTCGGGTGTCACGAAACGCCATTCAGCCGCCGCCACGAATGCGCAATGGCCGACGTGCAGGTCCAGGTAGCGCTCGTCGGACTTGCCTAACTGCGAGACATATTTTTCGTACTCGGCGTAGATCGGGGCAACGCTCTCGGGCAGATACCCGGGCCGCGCATATCCCGCCGCCATCGCATGAAAGCTCGCCATCACCCAATGCCCCGTCATCATCTTGACGCGCGGCGAATCGAGCTTCTCGCCGGGCTCGAGCACGCAGACGTGAGTCAGCGACACGATCGGGAAATCCTTGGCCAGCTTGCGCCCGGCCTTCGCCGCGCCGGCCTCCAGATGCTTGCGGACATTGTCGAGCCGCGAGGTATCGGTGATACCGGTCGTGATCACGCCGTCGCCAAACTCACCTGCGAGCGCCAGCGTCTTGGGGCCGTTGGCTGCGACGTAAAACGGGATGCGATCGTCGAGGTTGATGAAGCGCCGCTCGTGATTGAGATAGCGGATATGGCGCGTCATGCCCTCGGTCTCGTACATCGCCTCGCGGCCGCGCAGCAGATCGTGAATCACGCGCACCTGCTCGCGGAAATCGGCGTGCTTGACTGGCGGCAGACCCATCACGCGCCGTCCGGTATGCCCCGTGCCGAAGCCGAGGATCGTCCGCCCCGGCGCGACCTGGTTGATCGTCGCGATCGAATGCACCGTCACCGGCGGAATCCGATTCGATGCAATCGCGACTCCAGTGCCGAGCTTGATACGGCTCGAGTTCACTGCCGCCAGCGCCATGCAGGCGTAGGTGTCGCCCCAGATCATGTGCGAATCGGGAATCCAGGCGTGAGTGAAGCCGTGGTCTTCGGCGAACTTCACGTCGCTAATCGCGCGTTCGGGTTTGGTGAAAATCAGCGTTCCAAAATCCATGACGATCGTCTCCTGCGGCTTGCGACTATAAACCGGATCGCATGCTCGCCGTCAAAGCCTGGATGTCCTCGTGATCGCGCTTCCAGTATGGTTCCGGCGGTGCGCCCGACGATCGATACGATTCTCTTCGACCTCGACGGCACGCTGACGGACTCAGGCGCCGGCATCGTGCGATCGGTTCGTTACGCGCTTGAAGCGGTGGGAATGCCTGCGACGGATGATGACGATTTGCTATGGTGCGTCGGACCTCCCTTGCGCGAGAACATCGCTCGCCTCCTGCCGGGCGCGGAGAGCACGCTGGTCGAGCGCGCTATCGACCATTATCGCGAGCGCTACGATCGGACCGGCTATCTCGAAAACAAGGTTTACGACGGCATCCACGATGTGCTCGCGACGCTCGGCCGCGAACACCGACTTATTTTGACGACGGCGAAGATGCTCGATGTCGCCGAGACCGTGCTCGATGCGTTCGAACTGCGCCGCCACTTCGTGGGAGTGTACGGCAGCCATCGCGACGGCACCTTTTCCGACAAGCGCGAGCTGCTCGCGCATGTTATCGAGACGCATCGGCTATCGAGCGCAACGACCGCGCTGGTCGGCGATCGCGAACACGACATGATCGCCGCGCGATATCACCGCATGACCGCGATCGGCGCCGGTTATGGTTATGGCTCACGTGCCGAGTTGATCAACGCCGGCGCGCACGTCATCTGCGAGACTCCCCGCGAAATCGTAAGCGCCATCGAGGCACTGAGAACGTCGCACGACTGAAACACGCGGCCTACTCTTCTTTGGCGCGGCTCAGTGCTTCGAGCTTTTCGAGGCGCTCCTGGAGTTTGCGATTGTCCTCGCGCAGCTTCTCGACGTCGGTGCGCAGGCGATCGCCTTCCTGCACTCGCGAGCGGCCTTCGCTGATCGCGGTGATCGCCTCGTTGGCGCGGCGCTGGATTCTGCCGTCGAGATCGCGCTCCGCGAGCCGCCGCACTGGTCCGAGGCCGCGTGTGTCGCCGATTTCCTCGAGCGCACCCGGTAGTCGCATCCGCACCATGAACTCGCGATCGTCGCCGAGCGGCGTCAGCCAGTCGAGAATTTCGTCGCGGCGATTTTCGAGCCGCGCGCCGAAGCGAGCGAGCGTGCCGATCGCGGCGACGCGCGCGCGCGGCGGCATTCCGTATGCCATGAAATCATGCGCCACCGGAATCGCGCGCTCGTCGCGCAGCTCGGCCATCCCGGCCAGGCTGTGGGCGCGAATCGTATCGAGATACGAATCGCGATGAATCGTGGTCTTGAGACTGTCGAATGCGCGCGCATCGCGCGTCTTGCCGAGTGCGAGCGCCGCCTCGGCCTCTACGAAGTAGCTCTCGTCGCCTTCTTCGAGACGCTCGATCAGCGCCGACGCCGCGTGCTCGTTGTTGCGAAACTCGCCGAGCCCCCGCACCACGGCGCGCCGCGCCTTGGGATGCTTCGCGTTGAGGCCTTCGAGCAGAGCGTGAAGCGCGGCCTCCGTTTTGATGGCTCCCAGAGCCGCCGCGGCATCGGCCTGTACGCCCCAGAACTTGTCATTAAGCAGAGCCTCGCGGAGCGCATCTACCGCCTGCGGGCTGCCTTCCTTGCCAAGCTCGCGCGCCGCGCCGCCTCGCCCGATCGCTTCCGGCGCATGCTTCAGCGCGAGCGTCAGCGCCTCGCGCGAGCGCTTGTGTTTGAGCGTTTTCAGCACGTCGTACTCGGGATCGAAGCGTACGGCCTTCGGCGCCTTGTCGAGGACGAAGTTGAAGACTTGTTCCTTCTCTTTGATTTCCACACGATGACGCGTCTCGTTGCCCTCGGCGTCCATCAGCGCGATCGTCACGGGAAATCTGAAGAGCCCGATCTTTTCGCCCGTCTTTTGAGTCTGCTTCACGGTCACCGACGCGAGCTTGCGCTTGTCGTCGAAACTGCTTGTCACTTCGATTTCGGGATGACCTTCCTTGTAGACCCATTGGTCGAAGAAGAAATCGAGGTTGCGCCCGGTCGCATCCTCGAAGGCGCGCTGCAAATCCTGCGTGATGACGTTCTGCCCACGATGGCGCGTGCAGTAGAGATTGAGCGATTTGAAAAAGAGCTCATCGCCGACCAGTCGCCGCAGCATGTGCAAAATCAGGCTGCCCTTCTCGTACAGATGACGATCGAAGAGCTCGATCGGCGCGCGATAGCGATTGCATACCACCGGCCGCCGGTAACGATTCGTGTCTTCGTCGAGGTAGCCCTCGCGATCCTGGCGCACGTTCCAGGCAAACTCGTCAGCGCCCAGGTTTTCCTCGCACCACAGCGCCTCGAAATAAGTCGCGAAGCCCTCGTTGAGCCATGCGTGCGCCCAGTCGCGGCAAGTGAGCAGATCGCCCCACCATTGATGCGCCAGCTCGTGGGCGACCAGCGGATCGCTCTTGAAATCGATATGCGCGCGCGCATCGTGCATCGTGTCCGCGGTCTGCGTGGTGGCGGACGTGTTCTCCATCCCGCCGAAAATAAAATCGTTGACCGCGACCTGCGCATACTTGGCGTAGGGATAGGGCACGCCGATACGCCGCGCGAAAAACTCGATCATTTTCGGCGTATTGCCAAACGCTCGGCGCGCATCGTCCTCGTGTCCCGGCTGGCAGTAGTACTGCACTGGAACGTCGCCCGCGCGCTCTTCGATAAGCGTGAACTCGCCCGCCGCCAGCGACATCAGGTACACGGAATGCGGCACGTCGTGGCGCCAATGAAAGGTGCGCGTGCGCGCAGCAGCGTCTGCTGTCGTCGCGATCAGCGCGCCGTTGGACACGGCGGTGAAGCGCTCCGGCACGGTCGCGATCACTTCACTGGTCGTGCGATTGTTCGGGTAGTCGTAGCAGGGAAACCAGTAGCGCGAATCCTCGTCCTCGCCCTGCGTCCATGCCTGCGCGGGTTTGTTGGGATATGCCTCGTCGGGGCCGACGAAGTAGAGGCCGCGGCGCGGGAACGCCATATAGTCGATCGCGACCTCGCTCTCCTCGCCCGCTTTCAGAGCCGACGGCAGCGCGATCCGCAACTTGCCGTCGTCAACGTCGAACGAGGCATTCCTGGATCCGACGCGCACACCGTGAATCTTCATTTCGGCCGCATCGAATTCGAGCGACTCAACACCGTCGGTGATCGCGGCCAGCTTGTGCGTCGCGGTGCCGACGATCGCGCGGCGATCGAAATCGAGGGTGATCTTCACGCAGACGTGCGTGATATCGGCGGCGCGATCGCGCGGCCATTTCGGTTCGACGTGGTCGGGTTGAAAGGATCGGCGCCCGCGCGCCATAGAGGTGAACGCATATCGGTCGCCCAGTTCCATCGCCATCTGATCGAGAAAACGCGGCTTCAGCATGCGGCAATCCTAGAAAGCTCGGTGACGCGGCGCAATCAAGAAAGCGGGCACGCCAATGGTGCAGAATCGCACGTTGACATATGTCCGCATGATTTGTACAAACGTACATCATGCTTTTCGGCACCCAGAACCGCACCGCGACTTCCTCCGCGGAGGGCAGGCGGCGGGAAATCCTTGCCGCCGCGCTGCGCGTGATCGCGGCGGGCGGCGCTGACGCTGTTACACATCGGCGCGTCGCGTCCGAGGCCAAAGTACCGCTTGGCTCGCTGACTTATTACTTCGAATCGCGCGAAGAGATGATTCGCGAGGCGTTTCGTTTTTACATCGACGAGGCGACGGAGTTCATGCTCGAAATCGAGCGCAATATTCCGATGGCGACCGCTGCCGATATCGTCGAGCTGATCGCAGAAATCATGCGCCGCGAGTTCATGCAGCCCGAGATGCTGCGCGCCGAGTACGAGATGATCCTGCACGCGTCGCGCGACGAGCAGGTCGCCAAGGAATTCGCGGCGTGGGAGCGCGGCCTCGAGATGCGCCTGGCGGCGCCGCTCGAACTGCTCGGCGCGGAGCGTCCGGTCGCGGCGGCGCGCACGATCCTGCATCTCGTGCGCGGTTTCGAGCTCGAGCAGATCGCGCATCGAGCCGAGGAGCTTGGCGACTTGCGCATGCGCCTGACTGCCGTCGTCAACGCGCTCGTCGCGCCGCGCGCCATGTCGCCGATTCGATCACAAGCAATGGTTCATAAGCGGCCGCGCCGCACGGTTCGAGGCGCAGCCGCAAATCGAGCATCCAAAAGGAGCAGTCCATGACCGTTGAACATCTGCCCGCTACCGCAACTGCGGACGAAGTTGCCGCGATCCTCGCCCGTGACGGCGCGGTCGTCGTTGACCAGCTGATTACGCCCCAGGCGATGGACGACCTCGCCACGGAACTCGAACCGTTCATCGAGCGCAACGGGTTTGGCCCAGACGAATTTTCCGGCCGCCGCACCAAGCGCACGGGCGCACTGGTCGCGCGCTCGCAGAAGGCGCGCGACCTCGTAATGAATCCGCTCGTGATCGAGACCACGAAGAAGGTGCTCGGTCATGCGAGCAGCTTCCAGCTTCACCTGACGCAGGTGATCACGATTGGTCCGGGCGAGCCGGCGCAGACGATTCATCGCGATCAATGGGCCTTTGATTTCTTTCCGTTCCCCAAGGGCTACGAAGTGCAGTGCAACACGCTGTGGGCGATGACTGATTTCACCGAGCGCAATGGCGCGACGCGCGTGGTTCCCGGCAGCAATCATTTCGAGGACAAGCTGCGCTTCAAGGAAGAGGACACCGTTCCGGCCGAGATGAAGAAAGGCTCGGTGCTGTTCTATACCGGCGCGGTTTATCACGCGGGCGGCGCGAACCGCTCCGACTCCACGCGCAGTGGAATCAACATCACGTACAACGTTTCATGGCTGCGGCAGGAGGAGAATCAATATCTGGCGGTGCCGCTCGAAGTCGCCAAGACTCTTCCAGTGGATCTCCTTAAACTGATCGGATACCAGCGCGGCGCCTATGCGCTCGGCTACGTCGGCGATCTGCTCGATCCGATGGAGGTTGTAAAACCCGACTATCGCCAAACCGGCCTCGGCGATTTGAAGGAATCGCAACAGCGCCTGCGCGACCAGGGCGGCTTCGATGTAGTGATCAAGAACGACGAAGTTTAAAATTAATCCATTGCTTGGAAATAGTACGGTGGGCGTCCCTACCCGCCACTAAGATGCGCGAGCGGTAAGGCTCGCGCCGCATTTTTTCAGCATCGAGGGCGCGCAACGCGACGTCTTGATGGCGGGCAGGGACGCCCGCCCCACTGATTTTTCCAGGATTCGAAACGGTCGCGGGCGTTTCGGCACGCACGAGAATCCGCTAGTTATCGGCGCGATGACTTCTCGACCAAAGATCGGGCGGCCGCGAGCACATGAGCTTGGAATTCCGTTTGATGGCGAACCTGGGCCGCTCAATGCGATGACCGATGTTGCCGGCGTTGAGGTCGGTCACACCACGATTGTTCGCGGCACTGGAAAGCTGCGCGAGGGGCGGGGGCCGGTTCGCACGGGGGTTACTGCGATTCTGCCGCGCGGCCGTCGCGACCAGTCGCCAGCGTTTGCGGGATACTTCGCGCTCAATGGCAATGGCGAGATGACCGGCACGGCGTGGATCGAAGAATCGGGATGGCTCACGTCGCCGGTGATGATCACCAACACGCACAGCGTCGGCGTCGTGCGCGATGCCGTCATCGCGTGGCAGCTCAAGCACAAGGCGCTCAGGCAGCCATGGTCCCTGCCGGTAGTCGCTGAAACCTGGGACGGCTGGCTCAACGACATCAACGGCTTTCACGTCACCGCGGCGCACGCGCATGCGGCGCTCGACGGAGCACGCGCTGGGCGCGTCGTCGAAGGATGCGTCGGCGGCGGCACCGGGATGATCGGTTATGGATGGAAGGGCGGTATCGGGACCGCCTCGCGAAAGCTCGCGCGCTCTGCGGGTGGATGGACGCTCGGCGTGCTCGTGCAGCTTAACTGCGGGCGCCCGTGGGAACTCGTTATCGCGGGCAAGCAGATCGGCAAGGTTCTGAAGCCTCAGAAAGATCCGTTCGGTCGGCAGGAGCTTGGATCGATCATTATCGTTGCCGCTACCGATGCTCCGCTGTTGCCGCATCAACTCAAGCGCATCGCGCGCCGGCTTACGATCGGCCTCGCGCGCACGGGCAGCGTTTCGGGCAACGGTTCGGGCGATCTGTTCCTCGCATTCTCAACGGCACAGCCGGGGCGGGCTGGAAGCAACGGCGTCGCGACGACGAAGATGCTCTCGAACGCGCATATGGATCCGCTGTTCGCCGCGAGCGCGCAGGCCACCGAAGAAGCGATCGTCAATGCGCTGGTTGCAGCCGAGACGATGACCGGCATCGACGGCCATCGCGTCGATGCGATACCGCATGATCGGTTGCGCGAGATATTCGCGGGCAAATAATCGCTTGCCTCAGTTCGGCCATGCGCCGACGATGGCGACTGAAAGTCGAGAGCCGCAATGAAGCTGAAAAGATTTGTCGCAGCGTTTTTCGCGGTCATCGCACTGGCTGCGTTTTCGATCCGAGCGGATGGCGCCGAAGGCGCTTTCAAACCGACCCCGGCAGGCTCGCCGCCGAGCAAGCTGCGCGAGTTCCAGTTCACCTATCACGCGGATATTCCGGTCACGAATCAGTCGGCGCGCAAGATCGAGGCCTGGATTCCTCTGCCGCGCGACGACGCATTTCAGCAGGTGACCGACCTCAAGATCGATTCGCCCGTGCCAACTCGAATCGTTGACCAGCCGGTGAACGGCAATCGCGTTGCGTATCTCGAAGCGTCTGCGCCGTTGCCCGCTACGATTCCAGTGACAGTTAGTTTCGTCGTGACGCGGCACGAAGAGGCGGCCGACATGGTTCGCGCCGCGCGGCCGCTTCCAGAGCCGACCGACGGTGCTTTTGCGCAATACCTGGGGCCCAACAAGCTGGTTCCTGTCGATGGACGAATCGCGCAGATAAGTAACAACCTGTCGGAGCAGGGCATCACGGCACTCGAACAGGCGCGCGTCATCTACGAATACGTGACCGAGGTGATGAGCTACGACAAGTCAGGCACGGGATGGGGCCACGGCGACGCGGTCTACGCCTGCGACATCCGGCGCGGTAACTGCACCGACTTTCATTCGCTGTTTATCGGCCTCGCGCGGGCGCGCGGAATTCCGGCGCGCTTCACGATCGGCTTTCCGCTGGCGAAAGCGAAGTCAGGCACGATTCCGGGGTACCATTGCTGGGCCGAGTTTTACTCGGGCGGAGTGTGGGTGCCGATCGATGCGTCCGAAGCCTGGAAGCATCCTGATCGCCACGCCTATTACTTCGGCAACCTCGACGCCGATCGCGTTGCGTTCACGATAGGCCGTGATCTCGTGCTCGATCCCAAACAGAATGGCGAGGCGCTCAACTACCTGATTTATCCATATGTCGAAGTCGATGGAGTAGCGGTGCCGCAGAAACAAATCGTCACAAAGTTTTCATACGCGGATACGGCACCTTGAACTCGGCGCTCCCGGCAGCGCGCCGCGATGACTGAAATCTAAACAAAAAGGCGGCCTTGGCGGGCCGCCTTTCAAATTCGCGCTTAACTCGTGTCAGTGCTTGGTTTCGATCCGCCGGCCGTAGGTAACTTCACCCTTATCGACGCGCAGGCTGAAACCGCAATCAGGATTGGTGCATACCCAGGCTTTGAACAACACCGAAGCGCCTTCCTGTCCGTAGTCAGACAGTGGAATCAGTGCGCCGTTGTTACACTTTTGGCACTTCGGCCACTCCATCTACCCGCTCCTCCTATCCGACCCGTACCGCGTCGTTCCCGGCACGAAACTATCCGACATACCTAACTAAAGCAACGAGCGTAGAGGTCACCGCGTGGGCTTCCGGAGCCATCGTGTCGGTGGATTTGGAACAAACCATCGGGATGTTATTGTGACGGGATGGCATCGCGAGTTTTGATCGCAGGCGCGCTCACTATGGCGGTCGTTTTTTCATCGGCAAGCGCGCGCGCGCAAAACGGGCCGGATATTCGCAGCCAGGGCGGGCAGACCCTCGAGATTGCACCGAATATCGCGTCGCAGAACCAGCAGCAGGCGATGCCGCGGCCCGAGGACAACACGCGCGTCATCCCGGTGATTCCGCCGAGTCAGCGCGTGCTGACGCTGCCGCAAGCGAGCCGCGATTTTTTGGGTCGATGGGGCGGGCATTTGCAGCGCACCCACAAATACGGCCGCGCCGATTTTCCTGACGACATGGTCGCGAGCCTAACCTTTGGCGACCGCGACGGAAGCGTCGTGCTTGCAACTGACGTCATCGGAAATCGCGACTCGAATGTCCTCCAGACTTCGGCTGACTCTGACGGACCACGCGCGGTCACATTGACCGTACAGAGCCTTGACATCAGCACGCGGCCGGCGCTGCGGCAGGTGAATAAGCTCAGCATCCGGCTGACCTCGAACAACGAATTGGAAGGCGTTCAGCGCGTCGATTTCTATATCACCGGAATTTCGGAGCCGCTCGCCGAAGTAGAGTACGAAGGAACGTTGACGCCGCTCACACCTGAAGCGGATCGGCAGCTGCAGGCTGAGGTCGAAAGCACGGGCAAGGTGCCGATCGGCAAAATTCGCCAGGGAAACCCGCCGCCGCAGGATCAGTATTAGCGCGCAAATTGTCGTCGAAGTGCGGCGGGTGCGAGGTCTCCAGCGTCGGACCTCTCCCTTGCCCTCTCCCAAGATAAGGAGAGGGATTCAGAGAAGAGGAGAGGGAGCCGACAAAACTACTTTAGCGCGCGGACGGAGAAGCCTCTTTCGTTGCAACACAGCAGCGAGCGTTTACCGTCGACCGTGGTTTCGAGGACTACTTCGCGGCCCCATAGGCGTTGCAGGTAGCTGATCGTTTTCTCGGCATATTCCAGCAGCAGGTCGCGCCCGTCGTGATAGTGCTTGCAGTAGAGCGTGCGGGCCTGGCCGAAGTCGGCGTCTTCGACCTTGATCACCGGGATCGAGTTGGTGCCGACGCCCTTGATCAGCGTTTCCTTGACCTCGCGCCATCCGTCGTCGTCGCCGACCTTGCTCACAACCAGTTCATCGCCGCGCGATTCGTACTCGAAGATGTCCATCTCGCGGATCAGTTCCGCGGTGAGATAGCGGCGCAAAAACGATGAGTCGCGCTCGGCCTCGCGCACCTCGAAGAGCTTTTCGTCGCCGCTCTTGGTCGGAGCGCCGTCGCGCTTGATCTCTTCCTTGGTCGGATTGGTCCAGCGCCGGTAGATATCTTCCCAGACCTTGAGGCCCAGGTGATACGGATTTATCTGGCCGGGGATCGGGCGCACAACCTGGTTGTGGCGCACGATAAACTCGAGGTGCAGGCCCTGCTCGAGCGCGAGCGACTCGACGATGCGATGGTGCCAGTAGCTGGCCCATCCTTCGTTCATGATCTTGGTTTCCATCATCGGGATGAAGTACTTGGCTTCTTCGTCGACGATGGTGAGGAGATCCTTTTCCCATTCGGCGAGAAAGGGATTGTGATCGCGGATGAAGAGCAGCAGGTCTTCGTCAGGCTCGAGCGGGACCTTGTGCAGGTCGGCGACGCTGACGTCTTGGCGCGCATGGATTTTCTGGAATGGATCGTAGCGCGGCTGACCGGCTTCGACGGCGCGATCGATCTGCTCCTTGCGATCGAGCTTGCGGATTGCCAGGTTGCGGCGGCATTGCCATGACAGCGCGTGAGCGGCATCGAGGATGCGCTCGACCTTCTCGACGCCGATCGACGGATCTTCGACATAGCGCCGCACGCGGAGCGCATGCGCCTTGAAGGTTTCAACCGTCAGCTCGGCGCGTGTCGATTTGTAGGTGAAATTGTTTTTGAAAAAGTCGTTGTGCCCGTAGACGTGCGCGATGGTCAGGATCTGCAGTAACAAGGTGTTATCGCGCATCAGGTAGGCGATGGCCGGGCTCGAGTTGATGACCATCTCGTAGGGCAGGCCGCTGACGCCGTGATCGTAAAGCGTCTTCAGCTTTTCGTACGATTTGCCGTAGGACCAGTGCGGGTAATGCGACGGCATCCCGGAGTAGGCCATGTAGCCGAGCATCCCGACGTGGTCGCAGAGCTCGAACTCCTGCGGATAGCAGTCGAGTCCGAACGCATCGACCTTCTCGCGAATGAGCTTGTCCCATTCGACAAGGTCGGTGAGTTCGTAGTTAGAAGAGCGAAGCTGTTTTTCGATTTCGAGCGTGCTCATTCCTTGACCCTGTCCTTCGCGAGGAAGGCCTTGAACGATGGCCAGATATCTTCCTTGCGTTCGATCAGCACGGTGTGAAAATTGGGTGCCTGGATGCGACGGAACACGTTGAGCATCGAAGATTCGTAGTATCGCGAGCCGAGCGGTTTGATCTCGCCGTAGCCGAAGAGATTGCAGATTTCCGAGAGCTCCTCGGCGGACTTGAGCGCCGCGGGATTATCGGAATCGAAGTTGTCGCCGTCCGAGCAGTGGAACGCATAGACGTTCCACAGCGACGGATGGTAGCGCTCGGCGATTATCTGCAGCGCGCGCGTGTAGCCCGACGAGATAAACGTGCCTCCCGATTCGCCCTTGTGGAAGAACTCTTCCTCGGTGACCTCGAAAGCCTCGGTATGATGCGCGACGAAAACGATTTCGACGTTGCGATAGCGCGTCGAGATAAACTGGTAGAGCAGAAAGAAGAAGCTGCGCGCGAGGTACTTCTTCATCGTGTCCATCGAGCCGGAGGTGTCCATGATGCAAATCACGGCGGCGTTGGACTCTTCCTTGGTATCGACCTCGATATGCTTGTAGCGCAGGTCGTTCTGATGGAACGGCTGGCGGCGTTTCACCGGCTGGAGCGCGCCGATATTGGCGCGAGGCTGCGTATCGTCGGCCTCGTCGAGCATCTCCTCGGCTTCGGCCTCGAGCTCTTCATCGGGCGATACGCCGCTCGCGTTGTTGGCGCCGTTGCGGCGATTGGCCGCCAGCACGCGCATCACGCGCTGGCGCGCGGTGCGGCGCTTGTCGAGGCGCACGCGGATTCCGACCTTGCGGTAGCCTTTGCGCTTGGTGGAAAAATCGGACTGAATTTCGCGCAGCGCGCGGCGCTCGAGATTGGGCAGCTCGAGATCCTCGAACATGATGTCGATAAGCTCTTCGAGCGTGACGTCGGTCTCGTAGTAATCGACGCCCGGCCGATCGCCCGCGCGCTCGTCGCCTTTACCGGGACCGTCCTTGCCCTGTTTGCCGACGACCTGGCCCGGCTGCGAGTCGCCGTCGCCCTGCGCCGCGCCGGGGGAGTTTTCGCCATAGACGAAGCGATACTCCTTGATGCCGCGCAGCGGGACCTTGATGACGCGGTCCTTGTCTTTGCCGATGATCGATTCCTCGGCAATGATGTCGGCGATGTTCTCGCGGATCGACTCGCGCACTTTCTGCCGATGCCGCAACCGATCACCCGCCGAGCGATCCGATCGCTCCGCATCAGATGGCCGATACTCCCGGAAAATTGTGTCGCCGTCCGTCGCCATCAGAGGGTCACCTCGAGTCGAATTATACGCGCCCGACCGAGCATTCGCATCGTCAGAATCGCTCTCCTTGGCGCAGGTTGGCAGCCCTTCCCGATGCGGAAACGGGCTCGGAGTTTGGATGCCTGATGCTCGTGCCGCAGCTTCGTTTGCAATACAGCCAGCGACCGCGTCGAAGTATGCTCTCGAAAAAAGCGTAGTACCCTATGGGCAATCGATTTAAAAAAAGAACAACCAAACCCCTGTCCCCTTCCCGCATCGGGAAGGGGGACTGTGCGGCGAGCATGTTTTTGGGAATCTGCAATTATTGTGCGGCGATCATTGGCCAGCAGCGAAGAAACTCGCGGGCGTTCGCTCGCTACATTGGTTGACGGCGCACGATCTGCCGCCAAACCGCTCTCGTACTTGCGCGAATGGCGCATAACTAGGGCGAGCTTCTGGCTCCCCTTCCCGATGCGGGAAGGGGCTGGGGGTTAGGTTGGATGCCCGATTTCCGCTTCGTCGCTTCGCTCTCGATCCAATCCACAATCGAATCGAAGTCCCGCTCGATGCTTTCGTTCGGAATCCGAAGGACGCGAATTCCAAGACTCTTGAGCGTGAAATCGCGGCGTCGATCACGCTGCGCATGAAGATCGTGCGAAGCCGAATCTAATTCGAGCACGAGCCGAGCTGCATCGTAGTAAAAATCAACGATGAAGTCGGCGATCACTTGTTGTCGACAGAAGTGAAGGCCATTGAGGGCATTTCGCCTGAGCGCGGCCCAGAGCTTTTGCTCTTGCGGCGTCATCCGCCTTCGCAGCGACTTGGACATCGCATGCTTCGCAGCGGAGACGTTTTGTGTTCGCACCACCTGGTGCGGGCGAGGTTCAGACAACCAACCTAACCCCTGTCCCCTTCCCGCATCGGGAAGGGGAACTTTTGTTCGATGCGCTTTGATGTGCGCGGTAGTTGGTTCAGCCTACTCCTCAATCCTTCCAGAGATTGTTGGCGGCGTATTTCAGGACTACGTCTACGCAGGATTCGCAGTAGCCGTTTTCCAGCAGGTTCTTCACCATCGAGTTGTACTTTTCGCCTTGCTCTTCGTCGCGAGTGCGCGCCTTGGTGATGATGCGTGAGATGTCGCGGACCGAGGTCATCAGCTTCTTTTCGATCGCTTCCTTGAGCGGCTCGTAGCTGCGATAGCTGACCTTCTCGCCGCGGCGCGACGTTGCCCACAGGTATGCGATCACTTCCTGGCGGAAGCCGTCGGCGGCCGATCCGATGATCGCGATCTGCTCTTCGATCGATTTCAGGAAGCCTTCGTCAGGCGCCAGCTCTTCCTTGGTATTGCGATCGCGCACCTTGGTCTTGTTGACGTAGGCTTCGGCGTGATCGAGGTAATTCTGGAACAGCGATTCCGCCTGCTCCTGGTAGGAGTAAACGAATGCGCGCGTGATCTCCTTCTCGAGCAGCTCGAGGTACTCCTTGTGCAGCGTGTCCTGCAGGAACTCGAGATACTGCTTGCGCGTATCGTCGGGCAGGTCGGCTTCCTTGGTCATCGAGATCAGCGCCTCGCGGACGTTGATCGGATTGATGCAGTTGCCACTGACGTTGTCCGACAGCGCGTTGTCGAGCGCCTTCATGATGAAGCGCGTTGAGATGCCGTTCATGCCTTCGCGCTTGGTGTCTTCCTTCAGCTCCTGCACGTCGATCTTTTTCGTGCGCCCCTTCTCGACGACTTCTTCGCCGTTGTAGAGCCGCAGCTTGGTCATCAGATCGCACTTCGAGGTCGGCTCGAGGCGCGACAGGATCGCGAACATCGAGGCCATCTCGAGCGTGTGCGGCGCGACGTGGGCGCGGAAGTCGGAGTTCCGGATGATCTTCTGATAGATCTTCACTTCCTCCGACAGTCGCAGGTTGTACGGCACCTTCACCACGACGATACGATCGAGGATCGCTTCGTTGGTGTGATCGGCCTTGAACTTCTGCCATTCGGCTTCGTTGGAGTGCGCGATGATGCAGGTGTCGACGTACACCATCCCGTGGCGGCCGGGCGCCGGGATGACTTTTTCCTGCGTCGCCGTGATCATGGCGTGCAGGTACTCGGTCTCGTTTTTGAAAACTTCGATAAACTCGACCACGCCGCGATTGCCGACGTTGAGCGCGCCGTTGAGCTCGAGCACGCGCGGGTCGCCTTCGGAATATTGATCGAGTTTCGAGATGTCTTCCGAACCGATCAGCACCGAGGTGTCCTGGTTATTCGGATCGACCGGCGGCACCACGCCGACGCCTACACGGTTGCGCTTTGAGAAGTTGCGCGCGATGACGGGGAATTCCTCGTAGCGCTGGTTGAACTCGGTGCGCAGGCGGTAGCGGCAAACGGGGCACAGATCGCCCTCGATATGCACGCCCAGCATCTTCTCGAATTCCTTGCGCAGATGGCGCGGGATGAGATGCAGCGGCTCCTCGTTCATCGGGCATCCTTCGATCGCATAGATCGAAGACGCCTGCTCGAGGCCGCGCTGCACGCGCTCGACGAGCGAGCTCTTGCCCGAGCCGACCGGGCCCATGAGATACAGCACCTGGCGGCTCTCTTCGCCCTTGAGCGAGGCCGAATGAAAATAGCGCACGATCTGCGCGATCGTGCGCTCGATGCCGAAAAACTCGTCCGCGAAGAAGTTGTAGACCTTGAGTGGCTCGTCCTTGTACAACCGCTTCGTGCGCGGGTCATCGGTGTCATGAATGTTGCTCGAGCCGGGATTCATGATCAGGTCGTAAATCCGCGCGTGCGCAAGCTTGGTCATGAGAGGATCGGCGCGTGCGACATCGAGGTACTCGAGCAAAGTACCGCGCCACTGCTTGGATTCGCGTGCCGCGCGGTCTTCCTTGATCACACGTTCATACGTGCTGAGGTCGGCCATCGGCTATCTCCTTGATTTGCGGGCGTGTGAAAATGAAAGAAGTGTCGCGGAAGATGACGACTCCGTGCCGGGCTGCGAGAGATCTGAAAAAGCCCATGCTGAAAAAAAGTATAACCCTCCGGTGCAGCAGCAACAAGTAAATGATGAAGAAAACGCGAAACGATATCCACGCGCTGTCCACATGCGCGCGCGAGATTGTTGAAGTCGTTGATTGCGTCTCTCAGGTAGCCGAGGCTTCTGCTTGATCGTACATCCGCGCGGGCACCGCCACCGTTTCGCCCAGCGCCAGCCGCCCGTTGTTGCTCTGGACTTTCGCTGCGAACGCCTGGTCATCGTGAGCGAACGATAGCCACCATCCGCGCTCCACAGCGCGACCTAGATAGTGGGCCTTCTGCTCCATCGTCCGCAGCGCATCGAGATCGTAGGACTGATTCCACGCGCCGCGCATGTGCGACCTGGTCGGCACGATATCCGCCAGATGCACGAAGCCCTGGCCGCCGCCGCTCACCACCACAACCTGGTGATCGTGAGTATGTCCGCCAGTCACGATCGCTCGCACGCCGGGAACAATCTCCAGGTCACCTTCGATCGCCTCGACTTGATCGCGCACCGTCGCGAGAATCTCGTCGGCGTGACGATAGGCGCCGCGCAAGCGTTCGTTGGGATGCGCGACGGTGTCGAGCTCGCCTTTCTGCACGATGAAGCGGGCGCGTGGAAACGACGTTTCGAGCACGCCCGACGCGCGCCGCCGGATCGCGCCGCCGCAATGATCGAAATGAAGATGCGACGCGACGACGTGGGTGATGTCGCCCGCCTCCATGCCGAGCGCGCGCAGATGATCTGGCAGCCATCCGTCGCGATGGGCGAAGATCTTGCGCTCCGTCTCGGTCAGCCGGTTGCCGATTCCCGTATCGACCAGAATCGCGTCGCTGCCTTTCATGATTAGCGGGCAGGTGAGGTTGAGCCGGATGCGATTCTGCTCGTCGGGCGGATAATCGCGCTTCCACAACTCGCGCGGCACGACGCCGAACATGCATCCGCCGTCGTTGCGCCAGAGGCCATCGCTCAGAAACGCGATCGTGAATTCGCCGACCTCGATTTTGGGAGGAGCTTCAGCCATCTGCCGCCCTTAGGTTCCCGAGAGCCAGAGTCCGAGCACCAGCGCGACGCTGCCAAGCGCCACCATCGCGAAGTGCGCCCGCACCATGCGTCTGATTGCGCCGGGCAACGCGCCGCGATTGCCGACCACGAGCATTCCACGCGCACGTGTCGCCGCGCGCACTGTGATTGCGAGCGCCGCCGCCATCACCCCGAAGATAGCAAGCTTGGCTGTCAGTACGAACACGAACGCGGCGCGCATGTGATCATGCATCATGGAGTAGAAAACGATATTGGCTGCGCCGGTCACGATCACGATCGCCGCGGCCACGCTCGCGAGCCGATTGATACTGCCGATCGTGCGGCGCACGAAGTCACTTTGTTCGCTGGTGCCGTCTTCGATCGCGAGGCCCGCGATCACAAAACACGCGCACGCAGCGATCCAAATCGCGCCCGCGCCGGCGTGAATCCACAGAATACTATTTCGTACCAAGGCGACCCCCGTCCCCTGGATTAAAGCCTAATCTGACCAGCATCTTTTTTACAGATGCTGCGTGGAATTGGCGCGCTACGATGCTTTGAGCTATCAAGCAGCATCCGGCCGCGGCCGCAGGAGCCTCTCGATGCTTAGTCCATGGATCAGCGCCAGCGAGTTGCGCGAACTCGTAATCAAAAGAGAAGTCAGCCCACGCGAGGTCGCAGATTTTTTCATCGCGCGCACGGAAAAGCTCAATCCCAGGCTCGGCGCCTTCATGACGATCGCGCCGCAGCATGCCGCGGCCGACGCCGAGCGAATCGCGAAGATGAGCCCCGAGCAGGCGCGCCAATGCCCGCTCTACGGCGTCGCTTATTCGCTCAAAGATCTCACGTGGACCAAAGATCTCCGCACCACGATGGGGTCGAAGAACTACGAGAATTTCATCCCGCCGGTCGATACCGATTACGTCGTGAAGCTCCGCAATGCAGGCGGGATCCTGCTCGGCAAGACCGCGACGCCGGAGTTCGGCGGGCGTCCGACGACCGAAGGCGGGCTATGCCCACCGGCTCGTAATCCGTGGAACCTGGCGCACACCGCGGGAGGATCAAGCGGCGGCGCTGCCGCTGCCGTAGCCGCGGGCCTCGGGCCGCTCGCTGAGGGCAGCGACGGCGGCGGCTCGATTCGGATCCCGTCGGCGTGCTGTGGCGTCGTCGGCCTCAAGCCATCGCGCGGCCGAATCAGCTATTCGCCGATTGCGGGCGAGGCGTGGGCGGGATTCGCCACCTCGGGTTCGATCGGCCGCACCGTGAAAGACGTCGCAATCATGCTCGATGTCATGCACGGCCCGACGATCGGCGATCCTTACTGGGCGCCTGCCCCTGCGACCACGTTCGAGGCGGCAGTCTTGGCGCCGCCGCCGCGTAAGCTGCGTATCGGCATGATCGCGAAAACCTCAACCGCCAAAGTCGATCCTGAAACCGTCGCCGCGCTCGAGTCCGCCGCCAAGACCTTCGAGTCGATGGGCCATCGCGTCGAGCCGCTCGACGTCGATCCGGCCGCGATTCTCGCCGATGCCGTCTCGCGTCTCATTGTGGCAGGCGTCGCCTCGACTCCTGTCGAGAATCCCGAACTGATGGACCCGGTCGTGCGCGCCACGTGGCAAGCCGGACAAAACGTCACTGCGAGCGAGTACATCAACGTTGTGATGCAAATGCATAATCTCGCGCGCGAGGTCATCCAGAAGTTGCATCCCTACGACGCGATTATCACGCCGACGCTGTCGCGGCCCGCGGTGAAGCTCGGCAGCCTGCCGTCGAGCCCCGAGAAGTTCGAGGAGCTGTTCGAATGGCTGCCGTTCACGTTCCCATTCAACGCCACCGGTCAGCCGGCGTTCTCGCTGCCGAATGGATTTTCGAAAGATGGTCTGCCGATCGGGCTGCAGATTGTCGGGCGTCCCGCCGACGAGCTGACGATCATCGGGCTCGCCGCGCAGTTCGAGCAGGCGCGCCCGTGGAAGGACAAGCATCCGCAACTTGATTAACTCGCGATGAGGCAGTTGTGATGATCGATCCATTTATCGAAGCAACGGAACTGCGCGCGCTCGTTCTGAAGCACGAGCTGCGGCCGCGCGAGGTCGCCGAGTTTTTTCTCGCGCGCGTCGAAAAGCTGAATCCGCAACTTGGCGCGTTTATCACGATCACGCCCGAGCGCGCGCTGGCCGACGCCGACCGTCTCGAAAAACTCAGCCGCGACGAAGCGGCGAAGCTGCCGCTCTTCGGCGTTCCCTATTCACTCAAGGATTTGCTCTGGACCAAAGAGATCCGCACGACGTTCGGCTCGAAGAACTTCGAGAACTGGCATGCGCCGCAGGATGCCGACCTGGCGATCCGGCTCGCCAATTCCGGCGGGATCCTACTCGGCAAAACCAGCACGCCCGAGTTCGGTCTGCGCCCGACGACAGAAGGCGGGCTCTGCCCACCGGCGCGCAACCCGTGGAATCCTGAATACACCTCGGGCGGTTCGAGCGGCGGAGCGGCCTCTGCCGTCGCATCCGGGATGCATCCTGTTGCGCAGGGCAGCGACGGCGGCGGATCGATTCGCATCCCGTGCGCGTGCTGCGGCCTGTTCGGCATCAAGCCGTCGCGCGGCCGCGTCACGTTCGCGCCGGAGAAGGCCGAAGGATGGGGTGGGCTCTCGACGATGGGTCCGATCGCGCGCTCGGTTCGCGATGGCGCGCTGATGTTCGATGCGATGGTGGGATCGGCTGACGGCGATTTTTATCGCGCGCCTGCGCCGGCGCGGCCGTTCGTCGACGCTCTGAAGACCCTCCCAAGTAAACTTCGCTTCGCCGCGATCACGAAGTCAGTTCTCGGCGTCGCCGATTCCGAAGTGCTGGGCGCGTTCGAATCCGCATGCGCGACGATGCGCGAGTTGGGTCACACGATTGAGCCAATCGAGCTCGATCCAAGTCTCATCAATCGGTATACGCGCACCGTGATCGGCTCGTCGGTCTCGGCGCTCCAAATCGAAAATCCCGACCTGCTCGATCCCGTCGTGCGCGCGAGTTACGACTGGGGCAAGAAAATCAGCGCGGCTGAATATCTGCGCGCGCTTGCCAGCCTTCAGAACCTGGCGCGCGAGATCGTGCAGGCTCTGATTCCGTACGACGCGTTGCTCACCCCGACCCTCACGCGGCCGCCGATGAGAGTCGGCACGCTGCCGTCGTCGATCGAAGCGGCGGCCGACGAAATCTACTCGTGGAACGCATTCCTGTTCCCCTACAACTCGACTGGCCAGCCCGCGGTCTCGATTCCGTGCGGCTTCACGAAAAGCGGCCTGCCGCTGGCGTTCCAGGTCGTGGGCCGGCCCTATGACGAAGCCGGTTTGATCTCGATCGCGGCGCAGTTCGAGGAGGCGCGCCCTTTCCAGCAGAATCGGCCTCCGATTGGCTGACCCCCCGATTGCCTCACGTTCGGCGCTTCCTCATTATTGCCGCACGCGCCGTTTGTCAGCGCGTCGGAGGTTCCTGATGTCGCGTGATGTTATCGCGATACTCGATGAGATGACCGCGGAGCGCAGCCTGCTGCGCCATCCGTTTTACCAGGCCTGGACGGCGGGCACGCTGCCGCTCGAGCGCCTGCGCCACTATGCGATTCGTTACTACCCGCACGTCGAGGCGTTCCCGCGCTATCTAAGTGCGCTTCACTCGCGATGCACCAATCTGGCGACGCGCCAGGCGCTGCTGGAAAACCTGATCGAGGAAGAGCGCGGCACGGAAAACCATCCCGAGCTGTGGCTGCGCTTCGCCGAGGCGCTCGGTGTGTCACGCGAAGCGGTGACCGAGGCTGCGCCATCGCCCGCCGCGCGTGAACTGGTCGATGCCTATTTGAGTGTTGCGGCGACGGCGCCGCTCGCGGGCGGACTCGCCGCGCTTTACGTCTATGAATCGCAGATTCCCGCAATTGCGATCGCCAAGATCGACGGCCTGCGCACGTCATACGGAATCAGCGACGAACGCGGGCTTGAGTTCTTCGCCGCTCACGAGCAGGCGGATCAGATGCACGCCGAAACCGATGCGGCGTTGATCGCGCGTCACGCGACGAGCGATGCCGATCGCCTGGCCGCGGTCTACGGCGCCGATCGCGCGCTCACCGCGCTGTGGTCGATGCTCGACTCGATGTGAGCACGGCTCACTCGGTCGCGAGCGCCGCGCCTGACCTGATCATCGCTTCGATCGCGCCTTCGGAATAGCCGAGGTCAGCCAGCACTTCGCGCGTGTTCGCGCCGATCGCAGGAGCGGCCGCGGGCTTACGCTTCGGGCTACCCTCGATGAAGATCGGGCTGTTGATGGTCTCGATCGTTCCGCCGGGCAAGTCGAGATCGATCACCGCCTGCGAGGCGCGCAGCTGCGGATCCGCCACGACATCGTCGAGCAGCGGGATCGGCGACCACTTCACGTCGTACTCGTGAAAGATCTTGCGCAGCTCGGCTAGTGTGCGCGATTCGAACTGCGATTGCAGCAACGCGTGGAGCTCCGCTGCGTGCTCGGTGCGCGCTGCATTGGTCGAGAACATCTCGTCGGTCGCGAGCTCGGGCATCCCAAGGCCCGCGCACAGCCGCGGAAATTCATTCTTCGGATCGAGCAGCGCGAGCAGCACGATCTTGCCATCTGCGCTGATATATCCGCCCGCGAGCGGATTCGCCGGATGCTTCGCGCCGGGTGTCGCCTGCGGAAATTCGGCCTTGCAGAACTTCGCCTGCAGGTCGCATCCGTTGGCCCACGCGCCGCTTGCCATCAGCGACGTGCTGACTTTCGTGCCGCGGCCGGTGCGCTCGCGCTTGTAGAGCCCCAGCATGATCGCGCCGAAAAGCGCGGATGCCGTGGGATGGTCGCCCATGCCCGGCCGCGCCTGACCCGGAGTGCCGTCGCGCCCGGTCACGCTCATCATCAGGCCCGAGCGCGCCCAGTATGCGAACGCATCGAAGGCCGGCATCTCGGCATCGTCGCCGGTGTCGCCGTAGCCGGTGATATGCGCGTAGATGAGGCGCTCGTTGAGCGGCCGCAGCTCATCCCACGTCAGATGGAACTTGCTCAGGATCGGTGTCTGGTAATTGGTGACGAATACGTCGGCCGTCTTGACGAGATTGTTCAGCACCTCGCGCCCGGCAGGCCGCGATAGATCGAGCCCGAGACTTTTCTTGTTGCGCGCGGTAAGGAGCCAGCACCAGTCGTGTTCGGACTTGGCGGTGCCGGGCAGGAGCGAGAAGTTGCGCCACTGGTCGCCCTCGGGCCGTTCGATCTTGATCACCTCGGCGCCGAAATCCGACATGATCGTCGCGGCCGCTGGTCCGGCGACATACGTCGCGCAATCGATCACGCGAATTCCCGACAGCAAACCTTTTTCTTCCACGATTTTAACCTCCGCGGCAGGACGCATCCGTAAGAACTTCTTAATACGGCGGCGTTCGATCTTAAAGCGCCGCGCGTAGGTCTAGCTGCGTTTTACGCGCACGCCGTGGCGGAAAGCGTTGCCGATCGCGCGGATGAACATGACGCCCGGGTTGACCCCGCGCATCCTGGGATTCGTTGCGCCGCGGATGTAGTCGAGCATCTCACTGGCCGGAACTCGTCGCGCGATTTCCTCGGCGGACGAGAATCGCACGCGCAGGCCGGGATCGACGACGAACGTCGCCGGAATCGCGATACCGCCTTTCTCGTTCGCGTTGAGCAGGCCCCATCCGATGATCGTCTTGCGCGTGGGGTCCGACAGGATTGGGAAGCGAATCTTGAGATCATCGCGCACCGTCGCCGATCGCCCTGGCGGATCGACTGAGATCGCGATTACCTCGACACCAGCCGCAACGAAGGCATCGTATGAGGCCGCGTGGTCCGCCAACTGGCGGAGACAGAAAGGTCACCAGTGCCCGCGATAAAAAATCACGACACAGGGCCGATCGCGTGTCAGCTCTGAGAGCCGTCGCGGCGTATTCGCGCTGTCGATTAGCTCGAAGTCGGGCGCAACGTCGCCGCTCTTTATCGTCGGCTGCTCTGTCATGCGATCATCCTAGCAGCGCGGAGCGCTCACGGCTTCAGCGATTCCAGCGTCACATCGGGCGGAAGCTTTGCCGCGGCGATGTCGAGCCGATCGTTGTGCAGGGGAAGCGCAATCGCGTTCGTATCGTCGATCTTCCATTCGTAGATGGGCGGTGCGGCAGGCTTGGACGGATCGATGACCGTATGATTGTCGAGCTTGCCCGTGGTGCCTTGCCATCCCGCTTCGAGCGACCAGTTCATCGCGGTGTCACGCGCGGCCTTCTCCTTCAGATGCACGCGGATTCGCTGCAGCGTGTCGCCCTCGCCGGAGAGCGTGATCAAGCCGACGGCAGACCGATCCTTGCCCAGCACCTCGTCATCCACGGGCGTCAATGTGAGGTAGAGCGCGATCAGCCGGCCGCGCGCGGGCTTGCCGAGGATCGTGTAGGTCGTGAATGGCGCGCCCTCGGAGCTTACGTACATCGTCTTCAGCGTGCCAAGATTCAGCTCGTCCCTGGCGCTGCTTTCGGCACAGCATCCGTAAGTGATCACGGTGATGCCTTCGGGCGAGTCGAGCTTGATTTCGTCACCCGGCATTGTGCGCGAGACCAGCGGCGAGCCGAATTCGCCTTGGACGATCGGATGGATGACGAGGCTAACTGTGCCGGTCTGATCGCCGTTGGCGCCGATATCGTCGTTGACAAGCAGTTTATGCTCGACGGCGCCTTCGACTACCACCGTTCGCGTCGCGCGGTGATCCTCGAATTGCGCGAGCTCAAAGTTGTGCGAACCCGCGTGCAGATAGAGATGCTTACCGTCCTTGTTGAGCGACGCGGTCGCCGTGCCGCTCAGGATGTCCGCGGCATGAGCTGGCATTGCGCAAGTGAACGCCCAGGCTGCGAGCAGAATCGACAAGGCGCGAGCGAGGTTCAGGAATTTGCGGATTTGCACGCGGCTCCTACTCGTGGCTTTGCGGCGGGTTGCCCTTGAGGCGATAAACGATCCCGGTCTTGGTGGTGCCGAGCGAAATCCAGTCAGCCGCCGCGCTCTGCACTTCAATGAAGAATTTGCGCACGCGGTCGAGCGCCTTGTCGTGCAGGTCGTCGAAGCGCTTGAACTTGCACTCGAAAGAAAACTCGCCGATGAGCAGCTTGTGATCGCCGCGCTCGCGCCATAGAGCGGCGTTGGACTTCGCGGTCACGCCCTTGCCGAAGTCGAGCACGCCGAGGTCCTGCAAAACCTCCTCGACGATCGTGTGATTCACGAGATCGATCTTCCTGGCCGATTTCTTCAAATTGTTCAGCGCGGGAAAGAATTCCGCGAGCTGTGCCAACGACGTGCCGTGCATGTCGCGCTGCAACTCGAACTCGACGTTGTGCGAGTACAGCAGGCGAGCGCCGCCAATCTTGTCCTTGAGCGGCAGCGCCTCGGCTTTGAACTTGACCTTGTACTCGCCAAGGACATTCGGACGGACGTCCATGTCGGCGGCGGTCTGAAGGTCCGGATGGCGGAACTTGAAGACTATCTCCGGATTACCGATCGGAAAGCCGTCCTCGTATGAGATACGCCGGCGCAGGATGAACGAGTGGTTGTAGAGCGCGAAATCCTTGCTGTCGAGGAAAATGACCTCGCGGATTTTAGGCCGCGTTCCTTTGAACTCGTCGGTAGAGAATTCGATGTCCATGTCCTTCGCGGTGCGGCCGACGACCTTGCCGAAATCGTGAAACGTCGGCGGTGCCGTGAAGCGGTCGGGTTTCAGGATCAGCTTGCACTCGAGATAGTGGACCGTATCGAGCGGATGCCCGTCGCTGTAGGAGCCCTGTTTGACGCGTTGACTCTGCGGATCGTTCACAACCTGTGCTCTTTCAGCCTTTGCCATCGTCGCTTTCCCCCGCGATTATCCAAGATCACAGACGCTGCAAAATATAGTCGAAGAACCGTCGTCGTCCTATTGAACCAAGGTAGTAAGTCTAGGCTGATACCGCGCGATACGTTATGGTGCGCGCGCAACGCCATTTCGCCAATCGAACGAATGCGCCCGGAGGGAGGATTCGCGATGAAATCTACAATTCGTAGGCTTTCGCTGCCTTTATTGTTGATCGTCCTCGCCGGCTGTGCCACCACCACCGTCAGCAACCAGACGCCGATGGTCTCCGGCCACGTTCAGCGGCCGAACATGATCTGGGTTTACCCGTTCGTGGCAAATCCGTCGGAGGTGCCGTCGGATTCTTCGCTGAGTGGTCAGACGAGCGCGCCAACCAAACCGATGACCGCGGAGGAGGAACAGGAAGGCCGCGAGCTCGGCGCTCAGATTGCCACACAGCTGGTCGCCGACATCAATGCGATGGGCATGTCTGCGACTCTCGCCGCACCCGGCTCGCGCCCGCAGATCGGAGACGGCGTCATCCGCGGTTATCTGGTTTCGGTTGACAACGGCGGCGCGGCCAAGCGCTTCATCGTCGGATTCGGCGCCGGTGCATCGGAACTCGACACTATCGTCGAAGGCTTCGCGGTGACTCCAACCGGATGGAAAAAAATGGGGCAGGGCGAGCTCAACGCGTCGGGCAGCAAAACTCCCGGCATGGTCGCGCCGGCGGCGCTCGCTATCGCGACCGGCAATCCCATCGGCGTGATCGTCATGGGCGGAATGAAAGTTTACGGCGAAGCGAGCGGCAGGAACACCGTCGAGGGACGCGCGAAGGCGACCGCCGACAAGATCGCGGCGCAGCTCAAGATCAGATTCCAGGCCCGCGGATGGGTGAGCTGACGACTGCGCTCAGCGAAACGCCGGGGCAACTTCCTCGGCGATAAGCTTCATATTGGCCTCGATATCGTCCTGGCGGCAGGCCCAGCTCACCATGATCGTGCGCGCTCCGGCATCGACATATTCCGTGAGCCGCTTGCGGCAATCGTCGGGATTTCCGTACAGCGCGTAACGTCCCGCGATCTTGGTGAAGTCCTGCGCGTAGTTCTTGCCGAGTGCACGCGCCGCCTGCTCGCGAGCCTCGTCACGATCGGGATAAACCGACGCGAAGATGAAAAGTCCGGGGCGGAACTTGCTCATGTCGCGCCCCGCTTCCTTGCCGAACTGATTTATTTTCTCGAGGCTCTCGTGAAGCATCTCGGGCGTGTACATGTACGGCAGCCATCCATCGCCGTATGTCGCCGCGCGGCGCATCGCAGGCTCCTTGCGGCCGGCGACCCAGATTGGAGGATGCGGTTTCTGCACGGGCTGTGGATCGATGGTCACGCCATCGAAGGTGGTGTACTTACCGTCGAACTTGACCTTCTTTTCGGTCCACAGTTTCGTCACGACCTCGAGCGCCTCGTTGGTGCGCGAGCCGCGCTGCTTGACCGGAACGCCGCACGCCTCGAATTCTTTCGGGAACTCGCCGCCGATTCCGATCCCCATGTGATAGCGGCCGTTAGAGGCAACATCGAGCGCCGCGGTCATCTTGGCCACCACCATCGGCGTGTAGAGCGGGAGCAGCACCACGGTGCTCATCAGCTTGATCTTGGTCGTCGCGCCGGCCGCGACCGAAAGCCCAATCAGCGAATTCGGGACCGGTCCGTGAAACATCATGTGCTCGCCGGAGCCGAGGTAGTCGAAGCCAAACGCTTCCGCCTTGCACGCGAAATCCGGGATGTTCTTGATCGAGGGAAGCGTCGCGCCGAAGTCAATTGATGCCATTGAAAGTCCTCCGTGCCGAAAACCGATGCGTGCGATAGTGCGGAAAACCGCCGAAAAGTTCCAGCGAGTGAAACCTCGGGATCCCGCCGTCGCGCCGTTAACCCTGTAGAATTTCATTGCTCCGGTTTCAAGCCCGGCGGCGAGATTGCTGGAGATGCGATGAAGCGGATGCGCCTGAAGTTCTTCTTGATCCCGATGTTCCTCGTCACCCTTGGAGCTTCGCTCGCGCACGCCCAGGCGCGGTCGCTGATGCGCGCCGTGCTCCTGCCTGAACTGATCCCGAGCGTTACGCGCCAGCTCGTGCCCATGACGGTGCAGGTGCCCGGTGGCCAGACAGTACGCATCGTAGGGCTTGTGTACTGTGGGTCGGACAGGCACGGCGGTGCCAACGCGATCGGAATCGTAACGCCGAATCAAGGGACGCCTTTCTCGCCGGTACTCGCGCCGGCTGATTGCAACCAAACGCTGCCAACGATTGCCGCGCGCGCGATCGCGATGCCAGGTGGGCCTGACGGGCTGCAAGCGATCCGGGCCCACGTGACTTGGGCACCATGGCAACTGCGGCTCGATCTTTCCAACTCCGCCCAAGCCGCCAAGCCCGGCTTCAGTGCGCCTGCGCTCACGGGATTGAGTCGACTTGCGACGTATCCAACCTCGAATCTGAAACTGCTCCCGCCGCCGGGCGATCAATACCGCTTCGATGCGGCAGTGGGATTTTCGGGTTCAACAATTCTTGTTGCGATTTTTGACGCCGGTCAGATCGTCAATCTCGAGGACTATCTAACTCCCGATGCGTCGCTCAGCCGCGAGATTGCCGGTGTTCCCGCTGGAGCCAACCTCCTTGCCGACGCGCAATACGGCTTCATCAACGATCTGTTGCGCATCTACGCGCCGCAATACGAGGTGCCGATCCAGGTCGAGGGCATGGCGCAAACGATGGTGGCGAAAAACGTGCGCGTCGCGGGCGGCGACAACACGATGACGGCGACTGGGCAGCTCGTGATGGGACCGATCTCATACAATACCGCTGTGCGATGCGAGGGCGCCGATCTCACGATTAGTCAAATCACGCTGGAACCTGTCGTCACGGCATGCGACAGCGACGATATGATCGAACGCCTCAAGTGCCAGGGCCAGCAGGCTGCGATGGCCGGGTCGAGCAGCGCCGTCGCCGCCGCACTCACGAACTACTACCAGGGTCACAATTTCCACTACTCAGCGGTCGATCGCCCGCTGCATTTCACAATCGGTGAACAGGACTACCTCGCGACGTTCGAAGCAATGAAGTCGAGCTCGCAGGGCACAACCATCAGCGAAGTCGGCCGTGTATCGATAGAAAGAGCCAAATGATTCCGGCGTCCTGCACGACTTCGGCGTCGGCTCATCGGTCAGCGCGCTATCCCGAGCTGGCCCAGCGCGAGTTTTGCCGCAATTGGAATCGCGGCCGCAACCGGCGCTGAGACTTCTGCGCGGTATCGAGAGGGTCGTTCGATCGTGATGCCGACGATCGTGATCCGTTGCGGCATCGCCGACCGATCGAGGGTGCGCGCGAGTTCGATTGCTTCGAGCAGGCCAATGCCGTGCGTCGAGAGTGGCCGCCCGTCTGCGGCGTTGTGTTGTGACGGATCGATCTCCACGACCCGGCCGGTTTTGGCGCCGTCAACCAGCGCATCGATGAAGACCACCTGCTTTATTCCGTCGCTTAGAAGATCGATCGCCGCCGACGGCTCGGCGCGCTCGATGATCTCAATATCGGCGGGCACCTCGAGGGTGCCGAGGTGCCGGGCGACGGCGATTCCGACGCCATCATCGCCGGCGGTGTCCTGGCCGATGCCGATAATTCTCGCGCGCGGGCGGTTCATTCGCGTTCCATCGTGAGTTTCAGAAAATGCGTTGCGCAGGAGATGCAGGGATCGTAGTTGCGGACCGCGCGCTCCGCGAGCCGCGTCGCCTCGGCGTGATCGAGCGTGAGCATGCGTGGCGCGATCTCGCGCAGGTCGTCCTCGATTGACGGCTGGTTCTGCGAGGTTGGCGGAACGATGTTGGCGTCGTCGATCAGGCCCGCCTCATCGATCCTGTAACGATGGTAAAGCGTGCCGCGTGGCGCCTCGCTGAGACCGTAACCGGTGCCGGCGCGAGCCTTAGCCTCGACGTGCGCGGCGCCTTTACCATCGTAGTTTTCAATAATCGTTATAGCCTGCTCGAGCGCTTCGATGGTCTCGATGCATCGCACGAGGATGCTCCTGAACGGATTGCGGCAAGGCGCGGCGAGGCCAACGCCCCGGGCAGCCTCGGAAGCCACTTTGGTGAGAAGATCGAAATTCAAATTGAAGCGCGCGAGCGGACCGCATACGTAGTGATCGCGCGCTTTTATCACGGACTGCAGCGCATTCGAGTGTGACACCTGGCGCTCCTCGAAAGCCTCGTCGTATTGGTTCGCCCCGATATCGAGGCCCTTGTTCGACTGCAAGCGATTGCCGATAAACGGATAGTTGCGCTCGCCGCGGAGCGCCACGAATTCGTAGTCGCGTTCGAACTCCGGGAACTCGAAGTGCGACATCCATTCGAGCGCCTCGCGTGCGCTCTCGCGCGCGGCCGTCAGATTCGGGATGAGCGCGCGCAGCTCGGCAGGCGCGGGCAGCGAGTAGAAGCCCCCAACGCGAACGTTGATCGGATGAACTTCGCGGCCGCCCAGCGTGCGAATCAGCTCGTTGCCCGCGCGCTTGATCGCAAGGCCGCGGCTGACCGCATCGCGATGCGACTTCGCCATCTCCAGCGCGCCGTCGAAACCGAGAAAGTCGGGCGCGTGCAACATGAACATGTGCAGCGAATGGCTTTCGATCCACTCACCGCAATAGATCAGGCGGCGCAGATCGCTGATGTGATCCGGGACACGAATCGCGAGTGCATCTTCGACGGCGGCGCACGCGCTCATCTGGTAGGCGACCGGGCAGATTCCGCAGATGCGCGCGGTGAGATCGGGCGCTTCCGCGAAATGGCGCCCGCGCAGGAACGCCTCGAAAAAGCGCGGCGGCTCGAAGATCCTGAGCTCGACGTCGCGCACCTGGTCGCCGCGGAAGCGGATACGCAGCGCGCCTTCGCCTTCGACGCGCGCCAGGTAGTTAACTTTGATCGTCTTCATGTGAGTGCGCGCGGCGAAACGCGGGTGCGTTGACGTTGAAAGTGCGCAGTACGCGTTTGATCGCGTCGGGCGGCGTCGAAAGTTGCGCCCAGGCGTTCATGAGCGACGGCACGTTGGGTGCTTCGTCGGGGCCGTAGCAGCCGTAGCATCCGCGCGCGAACGACGGGCAGAGCGCGCCGCATCCGGCGTGAGTGATCGGGCCGAGACACGGCGTGCCGTGCGCGACCATGACGCAGACTGTGCCGCGCCGCTTGCATTCGACGCATACGCTGTGCGCCGGAGTTTGCGGGCTGCGGCCATTGATAAATGAGCTGATCACGTCGAGCAATTGGCGCTTGTTGATCGGGCATCCATGGAGCTCGAAATCGACCGCAACGTGATCGGCGATCGCGGTCGAGGTCGCGAGCGTTTCGATGTAGTCGGGGCGTGCGTAAACGAGCGACGCGAATTCCTTTACGTTGCCGAAATTGCGCAGCGCCTGGATTCCGCCCGCGGTCGCGCAGGCGCCGATCGTGACGAGAAATCGCGACTCGCTCCTCACGCGCCGGATTCGCTGCGCGTCGTGCGGCGTCGTGATCGAGCCCTCGACGAGCGTCAGATCATATGGGCCGCGGATCGTCCGGCGCGTGGCTTCGAGGAAATGAGCAATCTCGATCGACTCGCCGAGCGCGAGCAACTCATCCTCGCAGTCCAGCAGGCTCAACTGGCAGCCATCACACGATGCGAACTTGAAGACTGCGAGTCGCGGCCGCCGCGATTTCCGACCGTTGCTCAATTTACAGCTCCCGCACGCCGAAGAACGGCGCGATGTCGCTCAGGCGGAACACCGGACCATCCTTGCACATGAACGATCCCGCCATCATGCAATGGCCGCAGAAGCCGAGCGCGCATTTCATGTTGCGCTCGAGCGAGATGAAGATGTTCTCGCGCGGCATCCCGCGGCGGCTGAGCTCGCGCTCGGCGAAACGCATCATGACTTCGGGGCCGCACATCAGAGCGATCGTCTCGAGCGGATCGAAGCTCGCCTCGGCCAGCAGCTCGGTGATCACGCCGATGCGGCCGCGCCATGCGAGGTCGCCGTGATCGACGATCGTCCGCAGGTGAGTGCGCGGCTGCTGCCATCCGGCGACTTCCTTGTCGTAAAGAAGATCGGCGGGGTTTCGTGCGCCGTAGAGTATCGTCATGCGTCCGTAGCGATCGCGATTGCGATGCACTGTGTAAATCGCGGGACGCAACGGCGCGAGGCCGATTCCGCCGGCGAGCAGAAGCAGATCGCATCCGCGGCGCTGCGCTTCTTCGAGCGGCCACGCGCTGCCGAAGGGTCCGCGCACGCCGACCATCGCGCCGCGCCGCAAGTCCGCGAGCGGCCTGGTGACCGAGCCGACGGCGCGAATCGTATGCACGAGCTTGCTGGGAGTTGCGGGCTCACCGCTCATCGAGATCGCAACTTCGCCGCCGCCGAACAGGTACAGCATGTTGAACTGCCCGGGTTTGAACGTGCGCGCCTCGGGATCGTGAAGCTGAAGCGTGACAGTGTCGGCAGTTTCGCGAATGACACGCCGGACTTCGAGGAAGCGCGGCGTCATCGGATCGAGCGACAAGTTTACGAGGCTGTCCATGGCGCTCTAGCGATCCGAGCGATACACATCGAGCAGTTGGAGGCGCGTTCGTTCGAGCCGCTGATGCACCAGGTAAAGCAGCCGCTTCACGATTTCATAACCGAGATCGTGATCGGCTTCGCACTTGTTCCTGAGGCACGCGCCGTCGAACTGGATCGCGCGAACGGGAGTCACCGCGCGCGCATCGAATTGCCATCGATAGGGTGGATACAGCCACGACCATCCGAGCACTTCGCCTTCTTCGACGGTCTGAATCTGCTTGGCGCCGCGCCCTGGAACATCGATTTCCAGTACCACTCGCCCGCTGCGAATCAGAAACGAAGCATTCGCATCGCTGCCTTCGCGAACGAGAAATTTGTCCGCGCCGAACCGAACATTGGCAGCGCAGCCGGTGAGAAACTTGATCTTCGCGTCGTCGAGGCCATGGACGAACGGATGGCTGCGGATGATGCGGCTCAGATCTTCCATGCCACCTACACGGCGCGGCCCTTCGCCCTCGTTCGCAGGTCGGACGCGCGAATTGCCGCCGCCTCTTCGGTGATATCGATTCCGACTGGACACCAGGTGATGCAGCGGCCACATCCGACGCATCCCGAGCTGCCGAACTGGTCGATCCACGAGGCGAGCTTGTGCGTCATCCACTGACGGTAGCGCGATCGCAGCGAGTTGCGAACGCTGCCGCTGTGAACATGGGAGTGATCGAGCGTGAAGCAGGAATCCCATTGGCGCACGCGCTCGGCGGTGCTGCCGGTCAGGTCAACGTGATCTTCAACGGTCGTGCAAAAGCAGGTCGGGCAGACCATGGTGCAGTTCGTACACCCGAGGCATCGGCTGGCGACGTCGTCCCATCGCGAATGCTCGAGGTTTGCGTACAGCAGATCTTTGATTTCGGCGGTATCAAGCGTGCGGCCCATCTGCTGCGAGGTTTTCGCGACTACCTCGCGAGCCGCGGTGATTCGATCCTCGCCAGCTTCGTCGCTCGAGATGCGACTCAGAATGCGCGCGCCCGCTGCGCTGCCAGCTTCAACGAGAAAGCCGTGGGAGCTTCCATCGATCAATTCGGTGAGCGCGATATCGTAGCCGCCGCGCACCTGCGGTCCGGTATTCATCGAGGCGCAGAAGCAGGTGCCGCCGGCGACGATGCAGTTGGCGGCCACGATAAAGATGTTCGCGCGGCGGCGCGCGTAGTGTGTATCGACCGACGCGCCGGCGGTCAGCACTTTATCCTGGATCGCGATCGCGGCCAGCTCGCAGGCGCGGACGCCAAGCAATGCGAGGCGCGGTGCTTCACCGTCGCCGTCTTCCAGTGTGATTCGGCCGTCGGAGCTGCGATTGGCCGACCAGAGGCGCAGCGTTGGGAGATGGAGATACTTCTTCCAGGAATGCGGACCGACGGCGTATCCGAATATGGCAGCGTCGCGGCGCTTTTCGAGGCGATAGCGGCCAGGCTCCTGGATGTCAGTAAATCCTACCGGCAGATCAGCTTGGGATTTGATTTCGCCATAGACGATCGCGCCTTCCTTGATGGTGGGTCCGACGACCTGGTAGCCGTCGGCGGCCAGCGCGCCAATTAGCGGCTCAAGATTCGCTGAGTTCAGGTAGCGAGGCCGATGTGTGTCCGCGTCCATAGGCGCCGCGATCATACGGCTAGCAAACCGTTTGCGCAAAATTTAATTGCCGGTCGCTTCAGCGGTAGCCCAGCAGCTTCGCGCTATGCAGCAGCTCATCCTGGAACTTTGGATGCGCGATCCTGATCAGTGCTTCGGCGCGCTCGGCGATCGACTTGCCGAGCAGGTTAGCGACGCCGAACTCGGTGGCGATGTACTGGGTGTCGGCGCGCGGCACCGTCGTCGGGCCTTCGAGGCGCGGGACGATCCTGGATATCGCGCCCTTGCCGGCCGTCGAGTAGGCGGCGAGAATCGATTTACCGTCTCGCGAGAGCTGAGCGCCGCGCACGAAGTCGAGCTGGCCACCCGGCGCGCTGTATTGTCTGCCCATCACGGATTCCGAGTTTACGGCGCCGTCGAGCGCGACTTCCAGGAACGCGTTGAGTGAAACGACCCGATCGTTCTGCGCGATCACGTGCGCGTCGTTCACGTAGTCGACGGGGTAAGCTTCCATGCTCGAGTTGTCATTGAGCAGCTCATAGAAAGCCGCGTCGCCTGCCGCCAGAGTGTAGACGTTTTTATACCGGTTGACATTTTTGAACTTGTTGGTGACTGCGCCCGACTGAATCAGCGCCCCCAGCGAGGGCATCATCAACTCGGTGTGGATGCCGAGGTCCTTGTGATTGTTGAGCGCGCTGCAGACGGCGTTCGGCACGCCGCCGACCCCGATCTGGAGCGTCGCGCGATCCGGCACCAGCTCGACAATGTGGCGGGCAATTGCCTCGTCGGTCTCGGTGCCCGGGCGGGGAGGAACTGAAAATAGCGGGCTCTCATTTTCAACGATCGCATCGACTTCCGAGATATGCACCGCGCAGTTGCCGAACACGCGCGGCATCTTCGGATTGACCTCGATGATGAGTTTCTTTGCCGCGCGCGCGGCCGGCACGGTGTAATCGCCGTTGGTCCCGCAGCTGAAAAATCCGCCCTTGTCCATCGGCGCGACCATCACGACGAAGGCGTCGATTCCGATCTGCTCGAGCGTCCGCGGCATCGCGCTGAAGTTCCCGGGCATGTAGGAGATGACGCGCCGATTGTCGAGCAGGCCCTGCTCCGCGAGCGTGCGTTCGACGATGGTGGGAAAGAACGGATGCGGTTTGATCACGTTCATGTACTGGTATTTGAGGATCGTGAATGCCGCCGCTGCGACCGAATGCGAATAGTAAACGCGCAGCTCCTCGATCTCGTGCGCCTTGATGCGCTCTTCGAGAGCCATAAGCAGGGCAGGGGGTTCGCTGATCGCCATTCCCATCGAAAGGTTGCCACGCTTGGGAATAAGTGCGACGGCGGCCTCAGCAGTCATCAGCCTGGATTTGTATTCAGCCTCGTACATGGGTGCCCTTTCTGCGGGAGATTTCTACTCGAGTTAGCTATATGCGTGCCAGTTTGATCATTCCGAATTCCACGTTGTGTTAATGACCACAGGCAGTTTAAGTGTATCGATCGGATACACTTCTTTTTCGTTGACCCTAATGGGGCGATGCGGTGAGGTTAGATGCGTTAGTCGATCGATCGGCTCATCCAAAGAATCTGCTTTCGAAATCAGGAGTTGATCTTTATGTACGAGGAAGATCCAAGCGCGAATCTCGCCAAGTCTCCCCTCAGTGCCGAAGAATTGAGTGCGATCGATGCCTACTGGCGCGCGTGCAATTACCTCTGCGTCGGGATGCTCTATCTGCGTGATAATCCGCTCTTGCGCGAACCACTCAAAGTCGAGCACATCAAAAAGCGCCTGCTGGGCCACTGGGGATCGGATCCGGGGCAGTCGCTGGTCTGGGTGCATCTCAATCGGCTCATCAAGAAGTACGATCTCAACATGATGTACATCTCCGGACCGGGCCACGGTGCGCCGGCCGTCCTCGCGAACGCATACCTCGAAGGTACTTATTCGGAGGTCTATCCGGATCGCAGTCAGGATCTCGAAGGGCTGCGTCATTTCTTCCGGCTCTTTTCGTTTCCGGGCGGAGTCGGCAGTCATTGCACTCCCGAGACTCCAGGCTCGATTCACGAAGGCGGGGAGCTCGGCTACAGCCTCTCGCACGCATATGGCGCCGCGTTCGATAATCCCGACCTGATCGTGGTACCGGTCGTTGGCGATGGCGAAGCTGAAACGGGACCGCTGGCGACGTCGTGGCATTCGAACAAGTTCCTCAATCCGATCCGCGATGGCGCTGTGCTGCCGATCCTTCACTTGAACGGTTACAAAATCGCCAATCCAACCTTGCTCGCGCGAATTCCGCACCAGGAGCTGGAAAGCCTGTTCGTCGGATATGGCTACACGCCGTATTTCGTCGAGGGCGACGATCCAGCGCAGGTGCATCAGCAGATCGCTGCGACGCTCGAGCACTGCATCGCGGAGATCAGGAGCATCCAGGACGAAGCGCGCTCCAGCGGCGAGGCGCGGCGCCCGCGCTGGCCGATGATCGTGATGCGCACGCCCAAGGGCTGGACCGGGCCAAAGGAGCTCGACGGACATCGCATCGAGGGTTTCTGGCGCGCGCACCAGGTGCCGATCCTGGATGTGACAACCAATCCGGCGCATCTTGCGGCACTCGAATCGTGGATGCGTTCTTATCGGCCGCAGGAACTGTTCGATGAATCGGGGCGGCTGATTCCGGAGCTCAAGAAACTCGCGCCCGCCGGAACGCGGCGCATGAGCGACAATCCTCACGCCAACGGCGGGCTCTTGCGCACGCCGCTGCGGCTGCCGGATTTTCGCGAATACGCGGTGGATTTCGCCAAGCCCGGGCAATCACAGGAATCCAGCACTCAGGTCATGGGCGAGTTCCTGCGCGACGTGATGCGCGACAACATGAAGACGTTTCGCGTTTTCGGTCCCGACGAGACTGCCTCCAACAAGTTGCAGGCGATCTACCAGGCGAGCAAGAAAACCTGGCTCGCCGAGATGAGACCTGAAGATCTCGACGGCAGCGAGCTTTCCGTCGACGGCCGTGTGATGGAAATGCTGAGCGAGCACACGCTCGAGGGCTGGGCCGAAGGTTATCTTCTCACTGGCAGGCACGCGGTCTTCGCGACCTACGAAGCGTTCGCACACGTCGTCGATTCGATGGTGAATCAGCATGCGAAGTGGCTGGAAAAAGCGCGCATCGAAGTCGAATGGCGGCGGCCGGTCTCATCGCTTAACATCCTGATCAGCTCGACGGTCTGGCGGCAGGACCACAATGGCTTTACGCATCAGGATCCCGGCTTCATCGACGTGCTCACCAACAAGAGTCCACTCGTCACACGCATCTACCTTCCACCCGACGCGAACTGCCTGCTGTCGGTTGCCGATCACTGCCTGCGCAGCGTCGACTACGTCAACGTGATCGTTGCCGATAAGCAGCCGCATCTGCAGTTCCTTACGATGGATGAAGCGGTGAACCATTGCACGAAAGGCATCGGGCTTTGGGACTGGGCATCCAATGACCAGGGTGCGGAACCCGATGCAGTCATCGCCAGCGCTGGCGATGTCGCCACGGTCGAAGCGCTGGCGGCGGTGGCGCTACTGCGCGAGCATATTTCCGACATCAAGCTGCGCTTCGTCAATGTTGTTGATCTGTTCAGGATGCAGCCTTCGGCGGAGCATCCGCACGGCATGAGCGATCGCGACTTCGACACCTTGTTTACAACCGACAAGCCGGTGATTTTCAACTTCCACGGTTATCCATGGCTGATTCACAAGCTCGCGTACCGGCGCGCCAATCACAACAACCTGCACGTGCGCGGCTACAAGGAGTTCGGCAGCATCAACACGCCGCTCGAGCTCGCCATTCACAACCAGACCGACCGCTTCAACCTGGCGATTGACGTAATCGATCGCGTGCCGCGTCTGCGCTCGGTCGCCGCGCACTTCAAGGAATGGCTCAAGGATCAGATCAGCGAGCATCTCCGGCATGCGGCCGACCAAGGCACGGACAAAACGGAGATCACCGACTGGAAGTGGCCGTTCGAGCTCTGATCACTGGAGCATTGCGCTTCGGATGATTTGCGCGAACGAATCGGCCTGGAGGCTGGCGCCGCCGACGATCACACCGTCGACGTTGTCGCGCGCCAGCACCGCGTCGATAGTGCTGGCCGTGATGCTGCCGCCGTAAACGATTCGCGTCGCGTGGGCGACGGCGCGGCCATAGCGTTCAAGTAACGCGCCTCGAATCGAGCCGTGAATCAGTTCGACGTCGCCCGGCTTGGCGTTGCGGCCGGTGCCGACGGCCCAAACCGGCTCGTAGGCAATAACCACGCGCGCGATATCGAGATCGTCGACCTCGCTCAGCCCGCGCTCGACCTGCCCCAGCACGACCTCGAGTGCGCGGCCTCGTTCGCGATCCGCGAGATGCTCACCGACACAGAGAATCGGCGTGAGCCGGTGGCGTAGCGCGGCGCGCAGTTTTCGATTGGTAAGATCGTCGTCCTCGTGAAAAACGTTGCGGCGCTCCGAGTGCCCGACGATCACGTGCGTAACGCCGAACACCTTCAGCATCGGCGCCGAGGCTTCGCCGGTGAAGGCGCCGCGATCCTCGCAATACATGTTCTGCGCGCCGAGCTGAATCGACGATCCGGCAAGTTCCTGCGCGACGGCAGGCAGCGCCAGATTGGGCGGCGCCACGACCAGGTCGCGATCTCGCGCGAGTCGTGCCGATTCGCCGTCGATTTGCTTTCGGAGTGCGACCATGAGTGCGCGCGCCTCGGGCGCCGTAAGATTCAACTTCCAGTTGCCGACAAATATTCGTCGGCGCGCGCTCTGTATGGTTTCTGATGGCATTTTGTTATCCGACTTCCAGCCGCCCTGGCGAGGTCATTCAGCAGCAAGCATGCCATCGGTGCAGGGCGTAACGCCGAGAAATTCCGTCGTTCGAGCACGGTCGTCGATTTTCGCGTGACCAGAAGTTGGCTCCTTCGGCGCCACAAAACGTATCGATCGGGCGCGCGGTACTGTGCAGGCCTGCTGCTCTCACCCGCGATTGCGAAAGGCTACAGCTACACGATCATGGACGTGAGCTACGCCGAGGGCGATCGCGTGATTCAATTCCGCGCACTCAAAGAGCTCTACGATATCGCCTGCCTGCTGCGTGACAACGAGCGTTTCGTCGTCGAATCCGTACACAGCCGTGCAACCAACGAGATCGCCGCAGTGGGTATGGACCTCGCGCCTCCACAACATCGCGAGCAAGTACACGGGCAAGGATGATCCGGTGGCTCTAGTACGCGCCCAGGGCAACTTCCCCGCCACGGGCGAGATTCTTCAGCCCTATCGCCTGCGCATTACGTCGCGGGCACGATGTGCGGAAGCAATAACGCCTCCCAGGAGGCTGCCGAGATTCGCATGCAAGGCTTCTCCGGTCCGGCGATGCTGTCATACTCGGAGCTGGAGTACGGTGGCGTCGTCGACAAGATGAATCAGCTCGACCAACGCTTCGCCGTTCGCCAGCAGCCGGGGACGAGCAAGGCTGCCTGAAAAAACCTGGTCTCGGTCTCGGTGGCCGCGGCATGGCGTGTTCATGTCCGCGGTCACGCTGCTATTGTGGGGTCTGATGCCTCTCCGCATTTATCCAACCTCGAAGGGAAGAAAGGCCTCATGAAAGATTCCAACCAGGAAGGCAGCCAGCGGCGGCAGGTTCTGCGCGACCTTCTGACCAACCTCCGCATCAAGGAAACCGACCGGGTACGTGCGTTGCGTGAGGATCGCTCCGGCGATGTTTCCGAGGACCCGGGCGACACACTTGATGAGGCCCGCGCCGACGAGGACCTCGAGCTCCACGCCGCGTTGATCGATCGCGCCGAAAATCGGCTCACGGAGATCCACGAAGCGCTGAAGCGCCTCGACGACGGGACCTACGGTATCTGCCGCAAGTGCAAAAACGAGATAGAGCTCGAGCGGCTGAAGGCGATGCCTTTCGCTGAACTCTGCGGCAAGTGCGTCGGAATTCAGCGCGAGGATCGCGCACCGGGCGAAGAGAGCCGGGAATTCGAAAGTCGATGGCAGCCGCCCGAGGGTATCGAGAGTCGGCTCGGCGACAAGGAGCCGCTCGAAGAGCCCGATCGCCGCGCATCGGACCTTGCCGGAGAGAACTTTGTCCCCGCAGCGATCGCCGAGCCCCGGCGCCGCAGCGTAAGAAAGGCCGCGGCCAGGAAGAAGACCTCGGTATTGAAGAAAGCCGCTCCAATCGCGAAAAAACTCGCGCCTTTGGCGCTCGCCGCGAAGAAGAAGGCCGCAGCGAAGAAAGCGGCTACAACGAAAAAGAAGGTTGCTCTTAAAAAGAGTGCGGCTGCGCAAAGGAAGGCGCCGGCCGGGAAAAAGATCGCCGCGCGCGCCAAGCCGCTCGCGAAGAAAAAGATCGTGGCGAAGAAATCCACTGCAAGAAAGAAATCGCCCCGGCGATAACGCTCCGCCCAGATCTCTGAAAATAACCTCGCCCGCTTTTTGCGGACGAGGTTACTATCAGAACGGGCGTAGCACGCGTCCGCCCATGCGGCGCTTCGGCGCCATCTTTGGCCTACTCTTGCTTCGGTTCGCTGTGCTGAATTTCGATCTTTATTTCCTTGGGCGCGGATTCCTTCGGCATCGGACCGCTCAGCTCGAGGATTCCGTCATGATAGATCGCCTTGAGATCCTCGGCCTTCATTCCTTCGGGAAGTGAGACCGATCGCTCAAACGTCCCGTAACGAATCTCACGGCGGAAGAAGTCGCGCTTTTTGCTTTCGGTTTCGATCTTCTGTTCGCGCGAGCCCTTAACCGTCAGCACTCCGTCGGCGACCTTGATGTCGACGTTCTTCGGATCGATACCGGCCAGTTCTATCCGCACCGTGAACTTGTCGCCATCGACAAATGACTCGAGCGCCGGCTTCAGCGCCATTGAGTCCCAGTCTTTGAGGAACGAGCCGCCGCGCTCGAAGCCTACTTTTTCAAGCAGATCATCGAACTCGCGGCGAAAGCGCTCGATCTCGCGCGAAGGGTTCCATTTTTCAAGAAGTGCCATCGTCGTAAACCTCATTTGTTTTTTGGCAGCGTAGTGCGGCTGAGCATCAGCAATCAGGATGCCATCGAAAAGCTCAGCGGCGCGGCCAATCATTCGAGCGCCTTGTTTCGATCGGCGCCACAAGTTTGTCGCCTATCGGCGCGTCGCCTGCGCACTTCGAAGCAGTGGCATTGCGGCGCCATCGGTCGCAGCGCGGAAGCATTTGCGGCAATTGGTATATTGGCGTTCTTTGACATTATTACACGCAATCGCTAACTTTCCCTGCCAGCGTGGCACACGATTCGATCAGCAACCTCGTCATGGCGACCGATGACCGTCGAGCGGAAATCTCCGCGGTTGCCGATGAGGAGCCGAGGTTTGATCTTCAGAAGTATCTGAAGCAGAGCGGAAGCACGCGTCCCGAGACCTTCGACTGGAGCGACCCGGGGCCGCGGCTCGACGACGAAGCGCTCTTCTGCCTCGGCTACATGATGGATGTCGAGGTTCACACCATCATCTACCTGCGCGAGCTGCTCTCGACGACGGTGATCGAAGACCCTTCGATTACGGCCTTCTTGTCATGCTGGAACTACGAAGAGTTTCTTCATGGCGAAGTGCTGAAGAAGTTTCTTTCGACGCAGGGGATACAGGTCAATGATGCGAGGTTCACGGCGCTGCGGCGCGTCCCGGCCGCCGACCGCTTCGTGCAGGTCGGAGCCCGCCTGCTGTCGCGGATGACGCGTCATTTTCCTGCGGTGCATATGACCTGGGGCGCCCTTAACGAGCTGGTCGCCGTCCACTCCTACCGCGCGCTGGCCGAACGCGCACAGCATCCGCTGCTGACGACGATCCTGACGCGCATCGTTAAGGACGAGCGCCGGCATTTTTCGTTTTACTTCAATCAAGCGCGCGCACGCCTTCGTCCGCGCGCCGCGCAACGCCTGACGGTGGCTATCATCAAGGCGTTCTGGACGCCGGTCGGCCAGCCGATCCATGGCGAGCCTGCTACGCGGCGGCTGGAAGATTATCTTTACGCCGACCCCGAGGAAGGGCGCCGTCGCAGGGAAGAAATCGACGCGACGATCTCGCGTCTGCCAGGATTCGGATGGTTCGACATGGCGAGGAAGTATTGAGTATCGAGCAAATATCGATTTTCTCACCCTGAAGAATCAATCTACGACCTACCCCCTAACTCCTTCCCGCATCGGGAAGGGGAACCAGAGTTCGCGCGTCGTTTGTTCCTTGAATGCAAAAGAGCTGGGCCGCTTTTGCGACTCAGCTCTTTCGTTTTCAGAATCGATTTTCAGATCAGGAAAAGATCAGGCCCTTCATCTCGCCGTTGGCGCGCCACTCGCGCACCATGTTGTAAAACTCGACCGGGCCGCCGCCGTATTGCTCACTGACGAAGCCCTTGGTCGCGCCCGGCTTGCCTTCGTTGTTGTAATAGCCAGGAGTGCATTCCTGCAGGAAGCCGAGATTGTTGACGGCCTTCTGCTTGATGGTCTCGCACCACTCTGCTTCGGCCTCGGTCGTCGGCTCGATGCATCGCGCTTCGTTGGACTTCGCGTGCAGGATCACATCCGCGATATGCCGCGCCTGCTCCTCGAGCATGTGCGGGAAGTTCGCCGTGAGCGCGTTCTGCGTAAGGCCCATGTGGAAGACGTTGGGGAAGCCGGAGCTGTAGAAGCCGTGCAGAGTCCTCATCCCGTCCGACCAGTGATCGGTGAGCGACTTGCCGCCGCGCCCGAAAATCTCGAAGCCCGCGCGCCGCGTGTAGGCCGTGCCGACCTCGAATCCCGTGGCGAAGATGATGCAATCGACTTCATACTCGACGCCGTCGAACACGAGGCCCTTTTCAGTGATGCGATCGACGCCGCGTCCCTGCGTATCGACCAGCGTCACGTTGGGCCGATTGAACGTGGGCAGATATTCGTCGTTGAAGGTCGGGCGCTTGCAGAACTGCCGATACCAGGGCTTCAGCGCATCGGCCGTCTTCTTATCTTTGACGATGCTATCGACGCGCGCGCGGATCGAATTCATCTTCTTGAAATCCGCGAGCTCCATCATCTTGCCGATTTCTTCGGGCGAGGTGTTGGCGGGGCCGGTACGCGGCAGGATCGCGGCCAGGTTGCGGATGATGTCGGTCCATCCATCCTTCACGAGGTCTTCTTCCTGGAAACCGCCCGTCACCAGGATGTTGAAGTTATCCATGCGGCGGCGCTGCCACCCGGGCTGTAGCGACTTCGCCCATTCAGGATCGGTCGGGCGGTTGCCGCGCTCATCGACCGACGACGGCGTTCGCTGGAAGACGTAGAGATGCTTCGCGTGGCGGCCGAGATGCGGCACGCACTGGATCGCAGTCGCGCCGGTGCCGATCACGGCGATCTTCTTGTCGCCGAGCTTGTTGAGATTCCCGGTCGTGTCGCCGCCGGTGTAGTTGTAGTCCCAACGGCTCGTGTGGAAGGTGTGGCCTTTGTAACTCTCGATTCCCGCGATGCCGGGGAGCTTGGGCCGGTTGAGCGGACCACTCGACATGACTACGAAGCGCGCGCGCATCTCGTCGCCGCGATCGGTGCGCACGATCCAGCGACACTCTTCCTCGTTCCAGGTGATGTCTTTGATCGTGGTCTGGAAGCACGCGTTCTTGTAGAGGTCGAACTTCTCGCCGATACGCCGCGCGTGAGCGAGGATCTCGGGCGCGAAGGAGTATTTCTCTTTCGGCAGGTAGCCCGTCTCCTCGAGCAGCGGCAGGTAGATGTATGCCTCGATGTCGCACTGCGCGCCGGGATAGCGATTCCAGTACCAGGTGCCGCCGAAGTCGCCGCCCTTCTCGATGATGCGGATGTCGTTCACTCCAGCCTCGCGCAGACGCGCCGCGGCGAGCAGTCCGCCGAAGCCGCCGCCGATAACCAGAACCTCAACACTGTCCTTGAGCGGCAGGCGCGTGTAGCCGGGCTGGACGTAGGGATCGTCGATGTAACGGCTGAAGTCGCCCTTCACCTCGACATATTGCTCGTTGCCGTCGGGACGTACGCGGCGGTCGCGCTCGGCGCGATACTTCTCGCGCAGCTTATCGGGATCGAAATCCATACCCGAATTGCCGTTACCGGCAGAGGAAATGTTCTGAGCATCACTCATAGATCAAACTCTCCAAGGCGAGGCGGGAGCCCGCGAAATGTCGGCGCCGATCAGCGATCGCCGCACAATTTTCGATACTGGACTTAACGAAAACTTTCAAGGACAGCAAAACCGTCCGCTAGCGCAGGATCGATGAATGCAGTCGCGCGAGCGTCCCTGCTCACCATTAAGATCGCGCGCCGCGCTACTTCAGCGCCGAGAACGACGTCGGCGTCAGGATGCTGTTGGTGATGGAGGCCACGATAGGCCCATCCAGCTCGCTTTTGGCGCGCGCCTCGATCCATTCGGGATCCGCGCCGAAGGCGGCGAACCGCTTGTCGCGATCGGCCAGCGATTCCCACTGCAGCATGTAAACGAGGTCTGCGTTCGACTCGCCGATCGCGACCGTCCAGAAGCCGACCTGCTTGATTCCGTGCTTCTCGAACAGTCGGCACGTGATGTCATTAAAGCGTTTGATGATCGCGGGCAGGCGTCCCGGCACGCAGTGATAGACGCGAAGCTCGTAAACCATTGTGCATCTCCTCGCTGTTTCTTTTTCGCTCTTCGATTCCGTTTGGACAAGATTGATTAGATGAATGGAAACGACCGACCTTCAGCCTCGAGCGGCGCGCACAGCACTCCGCGCGATCAATGGCGGGCACGGTCGCGCGCGCCCACTACTTGGTGCCCATCATTGAGCGACTGTAATTGCCGGCTCTGAGGTCGCCAGCTTCGGCAGCACCTTGTCCGTGAAAGTCAGAAAGGTTTCGTGGCTGAGCGGAGCTGTGATCATGTAGTCGAGGCCGATCTCTTCGTTGAGCCGCGCGATCTGATCGGCGACGCGCTCCGCCGTGCCGTGGATTACCATCGAATCGACGTAGCGGTTGGCCATCGCATCGCTGTCGCCGCGCTCGCCGGTCGGATTGACGTAGGTGCGCAACAGCCACTTCGATCCCTCGCGCGCGATCTCTGCCGCCTTCGCATCGGTCGCGGCGATGGCGACCAGGCGCACCGTCGGAAGCACCCGGCCCTCCGAGCTGTGACCATGCTCGACGAGCAGCTTGCGCCAGGCCTGCATCTTTTCGCCGATAACCGACGTCGGCGAATGCGGATCGAGCATTATCGAATAGCCTTGCGATGCGGCCCACTCGATCGCAGGCGGCGAATAAGCCGCGACCCACATCGGAGGATGCGGCTGCTGCAGCGGCTTCGGCAGCACCTCGATATTGTCGAACGAATAGTACTTTCCCTTGTACGTGATGCGCTGGTTGCGCCACGCGCGCATCACTATATCGACCGCTTCCTGGAAGCGCGGATAGCTTTCCTCCGGCGTCATGCCGAAGGTCCTGAACTCTTTGGGATCGAATCCGCGTCCGGCGCCCCAATATACGCGTCCGCCTGAAAGTATATCGAGCAGCGCGATTTCCTCGGCGAGCCGCAGCGGATGATAGAACGCCGCCAGCGTCACTCCGGTCGCGATATGCAGCCGCTTCGTGCGCGCCGCCGCATACGCACCCATCACGGGAATCGATGGGCAGACGCTGTAATCATTGAAGTGATGCTCGGTGATCCAGACCGCGTCGTAGCCGCTGCGATCCATGATCTCGATCCGCTCGAGCGCGCGTTCATACACGGTCGCCAGCGTCGAGCGCCGATCAGGCCAACTGAAGAATTGCAGCACGCCGAATTTCATAAAGACCACCGCCCGCGCTCGGATTGTCGTCGAGGCGGACCGGAAGATCAAACGCGGCCATGCAGTCGCGCGTTGTTCCAGATGAATTGCGCCGCGTTCTCAATGATCGCGTCGCGGGCCATCTTCTTCGCTGCCGACCTTGATGCCGACGATGAGGCCTCGACCGATCAGTCCCTGTTCGTCCCAAGTCGCGCGCATCCCCGCGTCCGCGAAAGCGTTGAGGTACTGAATGCGCGTGAAGAGTCCGAGCTCATGATGCTGGCTGATGAACTCGATGCCTTCGCGAGTTCCGACCATGTATTGCTCGTCGAAAATCGAAAGGTTGTCCTTCACGCGATGAATGATCATCCGCGCGATCTTGAGATCGGGCGTATCGACAAATCGCCCATCCAGGTGTCCCGGTTTGAAGCTGCCGGGCTGAAGCCACGGCTCAACGATCAGCAGACCGCCGCTGCGGACGTGGCGCGCGAGATTTGCGATCGTGAGAGTCATTCGCTCAACCGTCTTCATGTACCCAATCGAGCTGAACAGGCAGGTGACCACATCGAAAGTGCGGCCGAGATCGAAGTCGATCATGTCGCCGCGATGTAACGGAACCCCGGCGAGCTTGGCGCGCGCTACCTCGATCTGATCCTCGCTGTTGTCGAGTCCTTCGACGTCGAAATCGCCGCGCAGAATTGCAAGGTGGCTGCCGGTGCCGCATGCCACGTCGAGCAGCCGCCGCCCTCCCGTCCGCAGGTTGAGGTTAACTGCCTTGCGCAGAATCTCCGCCTCAGCCGCGTAGTTCTTGAACGAGTAGATCGCGTCGTAGAACTTCGCCGATTTCGTGTACACCGCACCCGCTCCTGATGACCGGTTGTGACCTTAACATGAACTACACGAAGGCACCCAGCACCCGCTGCTCGCCGACCAGGCTGTGAGGCCGCGCTCTCGAGGTGTGCCATTTTCGAGCGAGTTGTCACGAAATCGAAACACCCGGCGCGAACGTATCGACTCCCACGCCCGCGTCACAAAGCAAACCAAAAGCTTGTGTGCGTCAGCACAGGCGCATCTCAGCACCTGGATGCCATCTGCCAACGCAATGGCATCGTGCTTGCCTTTCTAATCGTGCGGGCACGGGTCGGCATCGCAAATAGCAAATACGGAGAGAGCTGTGAAAATAGTCGGGCTAAAGGACGTAACGGTTAAGAAGAAACTATTGCTGCTGTCGGGGATATTCCTTGCTGGTCTCTTCATCTTCGCGGGACTTAGCTACGTCACGGTAAACGACGTGAAGATCGGGGGAGCGGCATATGAGCACGTCGCGCTACAGCAGAGAATACTGGACGAATATACGCCTCCTGATGAATTACTTCTCGAAGCGCGCCTTTCGGTCGTACTGATCGCACTCGATGTGCAGGACAAGAGTCTGGATAATCTAAGCGCGGACGTCGCCAGATTCAAAAAAGCGAAGGCCTCGTTCGAGGCTGGGCATGATTATTGGGCGACGCACTCGCCATCCGGTCCCGAGGGAGAGTTGATTGCCAAGTCCTATTCGGCGGCCAAGAATTATCTCGATCTGGCCGATTCCCAGTACATTCCGCTTGTTCAAGCCGGCAAGTTAACGGACGCGGCAAACGTTCGTAAGCAGTTGGTCGCAGCTTTCGCCGAACACGAAACGGCCAGCAAGGAACTTGGTGAGTTAGCCGAGGCCCAGGTCCAATCTCTCGAAAAACAGGCTGCGTCAATGGTGGCGTCGCGATCATTCATGCTGATCGTGGTGGCGCTCGCGGTGATCGGATTGGTTGGCGTTCTCAGCGTGGTCGTTTCGACTGGAATCGCAAATCCGTTGATCGCGACGATGAAGGTGCTGCATCAGATCGCCGGTGGAGACCTGACGCCCAGGCTCGAGATCGACGGCAAGGATGAAGTCGCGCAGATGGGCGATGCGCTCAACCGCATGGCCGATGAGCTGACGACTACCATGTCGGAAATCAACTCCGAGGTGCAGGTCTTGTCGAGCGCTTCGTCGGAGCTCTCGGCGACGAGTCAGCAACTCAAGACCAGTTCCGACTCCACCACGTCGCAGGCCAATGCGGTCTCCGCCGCCGCCGAGCAAGTTAGTCAGAACGTCCAGACAGTAGCTACTGCGACCGAGGAAATGACCTCATCGATCAAGGAGATCGCCAAGAATGCGTCGCAGGCTGCCGAAGTAGCAAGTTCTGCCGCGCAACTCGCGCAAAGTACCAACGCGACCATGACAATGCTGCGGGAGTCGAGCGGCGAGATCGGCAAAGTTATCAAGGTAATTACCGCGATCGCCGAGCAGACGAACCTGCTTGCGCTGAATGCGACGATCGAAGCGGCCCGCGCGGGCGAGGCTGGCAAGGGGTTCGCCGTTGTCGCCAACGAAGTGAAAGAACTCGCCAAGGAGACGGCAAAGGCGACCGAAGACATCAGCACCAAGGTCGAAAAGATCCAGCTCGATGCGAACAGTGCGGTAGCCGCGATTGACGAAATCACCGCCGTCATTGCGCGCATCAATGATATTCAAAATACAATCGCCAGTGCGGTCGAAGAGCAGACGGCTGCGACCAACGAGATCGCCCGCAACATCGCGGAGACTTCCAAGGGCAGCGTCGAGATCTCCAGCAACATCACCGGCGTTGCGCAGACTGCCAGCGATACTCAAGCTTCGGCGAGCGGCGCGCAGCAGGCGGCGGATGAACTGTTGCGCCTCGCGACGGCGCTCAGCGGCGTGGTTGAGCACTTCAAGATCGACGACGGCTCGTCGCATTCAAAAGCCCGCACGAACCGGCGATCCCGGACGGTTGGAGAAGCTGCCGCATAAAGATACGCGCGGTCTCGCGCGAATGAACAAGATGAAAAGGCTGGACTGAGTAGTTCAGCCTTTTTCATTTCCATTCACTGTCAGCGCGCGGCCTGGTCCTTGGGAACTACCACGATCTTGCCCTTCATGCCCGAGGTCTCGTGGGGCGCGCATACATAGTTGTAGATCCCCGGCTCGGTGAAAGTATGTGAGTAGGTATCGCCCGGATGCAGGAAACCGGAGTCGAACGCCTTGGCTCCGCTCGGCGTGCTCGCATCGCCAGGTTTCATAGCTTCGGAAGGATCGCTGGTCGCGTGATGTACTGAGTTACCGGCGTTTTTCCACTCGACCGTGTCGCCGACCTTGATCGTGACGTCCGGTGGCTCGAAACTGGCCGGCATATCCACCATTTTAATAATAACGGACGGTTTTTGTCCGGCGCGGACCGTGCCGGCCCCGACGATCACAGCGATAGCAGCCGTCGCTGCCGCGACCCGCTTGACTGTATTCGATATTGTTGTCTGCCTGCGGATCATTGCTAACCTCCAAAGTACATTGCCGAAGAATTAACGAACCGTCTTGAGGAACTCGGTGATTGCCCGGATGTTTTTCGCGGGCATATTCGACTGCGTGCGCATATGCATCGTGATCGCGTTCCATTGGTTGGGCGAAAATTCGGAACCGGGCCGCGCGTTATGGCACTGCGCGCAATAGATCGGCCACAACTGCGCCCCTTCCATTGCGAGCTTTCGTTGCTCCGCGCTGACTTCCTGTCCGGCGCGCGAGGTGGGGGCCACGGCCAGCGTCATTAAAGCCAGAATCGCGGTTATCTGGAGTGTTCTCATCATCGTCTTCTTCTGTATTTCAAAAGCCAATTGCGAACTGGGTAATCAGCGCGAAATCGTTCTGCGGATGATTGACCGCGGTAGAGGTGGGCGTCTGCGCACCGTTGAAGGTCAGGCTGTATCCGCCGCTTTGCGGCAATTCGAAATCGGCCTCGGTCTGCCAGACGATCGACGGCGCTATCCAGTAATCGAGTCCCAGCGCGACTTCGCGCGCGTGAGGAGAGAAAACCGCCGCCGAACCGCTGAAACCGAACGAGGGAGTGGTCGGAACCTCGTCGGCGACGACCGCGCGCTGATTAACCCCGGAGTACCTGACGAGTGGTTCGAGGCGATGGATCAGGTCATCGACTTTGTCGCCCATGTGCACCGAGGGTATCCCCTGCAGGAAGTAGCCCGCCTGCACGTACCATCCCTGGCGATTGTCGGCCGAGGGCGTGCCGGCTGGCATCTGCCGATACGTTTCTGCAAATTCGCCGCGCGCCTGGAGGTTTCCATTGAGGTAGGCGAAATCGACTCCCCACGAGTTGAACCACAGCGAATCCTGCCATTTGCCATCGTAGGTCGAGGCTCCCAGTTCGAGCCTGCCGAGGGGTGAGTCGAGGGGGAAAGGATAGACTCGGAACCGCGCACCCATCGCACGGCCGTTGGTGTTCACGCCGATATTGTTTTGTCCATTGAGCGCCTGTCCTGCGACGGGCTCCGGGAGCGAGGAGTCAAAGCTCGGTCCGTTTGCGGCCCAGGTAGTGTAGTCGAAATCCTGGCCGAGTTTCCCCCACTGCAGGCCGCCGCGGACCTGCATTCCTACATCGGTGGGAGGGATAATCGGATTGACGCCGTACATTAACGGCGCAGTAATGAAACGATTGACCCAGACTGGACTTTGATCCTCGTAGAAATCGCCGAACGGCTGGTCGAAAATACCGGCATTAATCTCCATATAGTCATTGAGAAAGAAATGAGCTGTGGCGACTGGCAATTCGAAGTCCGCGCCGGATCCTTGCGGCAGACTGGCTTCGATGGAGCCTTCGAAAAGAATCCAATCATTCAGGCGATATAGAAATATTGGCTCAAAGAGCAGCGAGAACGTGTTCTGAGCATTTTGGCGATCGTAAATGAACTCGCCCGCGGCTCCGCCGACCAACGTGAACTGATGCGTGCCGAGATAGCGATTGATCGCGGAATCGAATTCATTTGGTGAGATTGAGTCGCTCAAATGCTGTTCCATTTGCTGGAGTTGTGCGGTGGTCTCGCTCTGCAAATGAGTATTGGTTATTTCGAGTGCTTGTTCCTTATTACTCAGATCGTGATTGCTGCCTTCAACACCCTGTAATTTGCGTTCCAACGACTTGATTAGTTTGTCTTCGTCGTCGAGCCGCTTGCGCTGGGCCTGATCGTTCTGCTTGAGGATGACAATTTCATGTTTGATCGCGGCAAGATCGGAACCGCCGCCCGCCGCGTCGTCGGCGAGAACGGCGTGCGCCTGGGCAAAAAAGGTAAGAGCTATCCCCAGCAGCGCAAATGCGCCGCTCTTCCGCATGACCATTGATGTCCTCGCTCAGATCGAATGCCGCAGATCAGTGCCGGCACTCGTTGAACACGGAGGAATTGTAAATGGTTCCCGGTTTTCGATCCGGCAAATTTACACGCTACAGGTGTGATTCCGGCCCGATGAGGTAGTTGTCATCTCAAGGTCGAGATTGGGACGATGGGGCACTGGCCTAATTAGGCCACCCCACGATTCAAAATAGGACAGTAGCCGACGATGGCGCCTGGTTGATCCTCGTTCCTCGCTACACTAGCTTCATAAGATTGTGAAAAATGGGAAAGGCGAACGGCGCTTGGGCGCGAGTGGTGCAGTTTCCGACCTTGAGCGCTCGCGATTCTCCGAACGGTTGGCCGCCGTTCTTACCGAGTCCGGCTTTCCACGGATGCCCGCGCGGATCTTTACCGCGCTGCTCGCAACCGACTCCGGACGCCTGACAGCAGCGGAACTCGCCGCTCGTCTTCGCGTGAGTCCCGCCGCGATTTCTGGCGCAGTCCGCTATCTGGTGCAGGTGAACCTGCTTAGCCGCGAGGCAGAGCCGGGTTCGCGGCGTGAGCATTATCGCGTCCATAGCGAGGTCTGGTACGAGGCGATGGCCCACAAGGACGCGGTGCTCGACCGATGCGAGCGGAGCTTGCGTGAGGGCCTCGACGCTGTCGGACCGGAGAGCGCGGCGGGCCAACGAATCGCCGAGACGCTCGCGTTCTTCGAGTTTGTGCAGGCGGAATTGCCGCAGATCCTCGCGCGATGGCGCAAGGATAAGGCGCGCCTGATCGCGCGATCGTCGCGCAATGGTGGGCACCTCGACGGCGGTGTGCGCTCACGCTGAGCGCCGGTCAGGGATACGCGACGTCGCCCGGGCCGCGATGGGGCGGGGTGATTGCCGTGATTGTCGCAATCTTCCACGAAGCGCCGATGCGGCAAACGAAGTAGCAGGCGCGCACCTTCTCGAGCACCGAGTCGTCAGCCTTGTAGCGCGTCACGTCGGAAACGATCATCCCGAGATTGTCCGCGAGCGACCACGCTTTGATGCTGTCGATTCCCGACCTGGCCCATCCACGGCCGCGCAGCGCGACCATCGAGCGCTCGAAGCTGTTGCGATGCGCTTCGTCGTTGGCGATCGAGATCAGGCCGCGCTCGCCTGAAATGACTGCGTAGGGATGCGCGAAGTATTCGACGAATGCGTCCGTCTCCTGCCGGTTGAAGGCGTCGATGTAGCGACGATAGAAAGCCTCGAGCTCGATTGCGATCGCGCCGGCGTCAGGCATTGGCGGATATCCTCGTGTCTATTTCGGCGGAATTACGACATGCTCCTGCGCGACGAAAACTCGCAGCGCAGACATGTCGGTGAATTTTGGACCGTCGGCCGCGAGCGCCTTGCCGGCCGGCGAATCGAACGCCGCGCGCATCGCATCGGCGCTGTCGAACCATAACTGCGCCACACCGTCGAAGTGCGGCCGCGCGTAGAGATACGCATCGTCAACCAGATGCGACTGAACGTAGCGTCGCAGGCCGGGCAGCTTGCTGCCCAGTGTGCCGTGAACCTCAATCCAGTATTGGCGGAATTCGTCCAGCGACATCCCGTCAAGCTTCTTGAGTTGATAAACCCCTTTCACGAGCGAGCCGCCGGTCGGGCCGTCCACGATCGCATGGTCCTGCGTCGCCATCCATTCGACGCGCTTCAGATCGATGAAGTTGCGCTCGTCGGCCAGGGCGCCATTGAGGTAGTCAGGATTCGCCCGCAGCTCGGCCAGGGCCGCGAGCGAATCGACCATCACTTCTGCTTCGCCGTCGTATGACGAGTTCGATCCGGCATAGACGATTCGATGGCTTTGCACGTACATCCGGAGCTGCTTGATGCGCGTGACAATCGGGCCGTGCGTCTCGCGCCAGTAGCGATGGAATTCAACATCGCCCACCGCTTGCTTGCGCGTGATGAAGTAGTGAACGTGTATCATCGCATCCCTCCGGAGTTCCGCGCTCTCATTTCATTCATACGAAGGCTGGCTTGATTCATCAAACAGTTCGATCAGCGTGCTTGACCGGAAGGGTCTGAATGCACGAGCCTAGTACGAGGCGTAGCGCCCTTGGAGAAATGAGCATGGCAAAGCTGCCTCTCGCCGAAGTCCCGATTGTCGATTACGGAGCCGACCAGGCCGCGATGGAGCGGTATCGCCGCGACGGCGAGCAACGCGCGATGCGGCTCGGCAATCGCGGAACGCTACGCTTCGATTGCGATGGCAAGCTCGATGGCGAGATCGCCGCGGCATACTCGCGCTGCGGCTTCTACATCTTCGAAGGGTTGCTTGGCGCCGACGAGCTTGCCGATATCGAACGCGATGTCGTGGACATGCTGGAGCGCGCGCCCGCCACGAAGGGCGCGCCGCTCGATCGCCAGGGCCGGCCGGCGCTGAGCGCGGATTGCAAGGCGCCAAATATCAGTTGGGTGAAACCGCTTTCCGATCCGCTGGGCGGTACCTCGTTCGCCAACGGACGCCATCCCGTGAAGATGACCGAGCCGACGCCGCCCCGCGAAGCGCCCGAGTACGTGATGCAACTCGTGCTGGGCTCGCTGCAATTTTCCGAGGCGTGCCTGAGACTCTATGGACATCCGCAGTTGCTCGCGGTCGCGGCCGCCGTCAACGGCGAGGACTTTACGCCTTTCAACGAGGCGGTATGGATCAAGCAGCCCGGCCTCGGCGGCTCAGTTGCCTGGCATCAGGACGGATGGACGCACTGGGACAGCGCGACTCTGGACGAGGGCACGCACGGTTTCAACTTCATGGCGCAGCTCTATGGGTGCAACGCGGTTAACGGGCTGTGGGTTGTGCCCGGCTCGCATCGCCACGGCAAGGTCGATATCAAGGCGATGGTCGCGGCGGCCGGATCGGATCGACTACCCGAAGCGGTCCCGATGATTTGCGGCCCTGGCGACGTTGCTATCTGCAATCGGCAGGCCCTGCATGGCTCATTCGCGAACACCTGCGAGGAACCGCGCGTCACAATCAACTTCGGCTTCCACCGCCGGAAATCAGTGCTCGGAGTAGTCAGTGGCGGAGTGCATAATCCTGTCGCGGTTTATGACGATCAGCGAATTCGCGAACGCTCGCGATTGATCATGTATGCGATCGACGCGCGCCATCAGCGATTTCCCAATGAGAGGCCATACCAATATCAGCCCTTCGCCGGTCACGAAGATGAACACCGATGGACACCGCAATTGAAAGGCCGCCTCAAGGATTATAACCTGCTTGACCTTGGAATTTAGGGTTGCCAGCAGCGTTGCGCTCGGCGCCTGACGTTTGCGATGGGCACGGGAGTCTCATGCTCGAATGAAAATGAATATCCCACACGATCACGCGCTCGCCGCCATAACCCCACTGGTCGTCGACTTTCCCGAATGATGGGGAATAACCGGGTCCGAGGAACATCAGTCTCGTAAACGTTGAGCGAACCAGATTCGAGGGCCCGGCAAGCGCGCGCTTTCGGTCCGCGTCGTAAAGCACGGCGACATCAGGATAGTCAGCCTTGAAATTGTGATACTCCGTCAATGCGTTACCGCTCGCGACAATCGTCGCACCAGGTGGCGTTTCGTAAGTAGTGATCGTGCCTCGGCGGTCGCGACTCGAAAGCAGTCGCAGCATCGCGCTTGGATGCGGACCGGATCGAATCACGATGGTGTGAAGGCTTGCGCCCTGTCCGAGAGGAACGTCCCGAAGATTCTCCATCGGGCACTCCGCGGTCCCATTGCCGACGTCGAAGCATGGCAGCCACCGTTCAGAGAAATAGCCGTCTCCCGATGCCGCGTCAGGCTTGGAGCGGTGCAGGTCCCAGTTACCCATGCGCCGCCACGCGGGCATGTCGATCATCGAGGACGAAAGAACCAGGTACGAAGGAGGTGGCACACAATGAGTTAACGCCAGGACATCATCTATCGCGGGAGGCGCGAGGCCCACTTTTTCCAGGTATTCCCGAGCGGCAGCGCGATCGAGAACGGCGAGCGCCAGCAGAGTATCGCTCGCGCCAATGTCATTCATTCCATAGGCGCGCAATTTGCCGAATGCTGAGTCTGTGTCGCCGCCACCGCCGCATTCCAGCATTCGCAGCAGGCCGATCGACTGAGCGTCGCTCGGAGCGAGCAGAGATTTTGCCGTCCAGTATGGCGCATGAGTGCGAACTGAGCCGCCGTCATCGACGGTACGGCGCTCCGCGATATACTCAGTCCAATATCCATAATCCCACCAGCTGACAATTATTGCCTGGGGCGGCGACTCGGCCTTCAGCTTCGACAGGCTTGTCCACCATTCACTGGTTATTGCCGGGATATAGGCGCGCGCCCCGGCATATCCGTCGTAAACGGGGAATGTGAGTAGCGTAAGCATCCCTGCTGTCGATACCGACCTTACAATTAAATTCAACGCGTCAGATAACTTTCCGCAGCGCTCAGATATCGCGCCCTGGATTGCACCTATACTCGCTGCTACGCCCAACCCTGATGCCGGCAACAAAAGCAGAATAAACCGCACTCCCGCCAGGCTGATACCGTAGCCAGCGATGAACCAGATGGCGAGCGTGCAAGATAATACGTCGCTGGCCGCTTCGCCGCGGGCCGCATCGCGCGGCCAGGGCGCGCGCCATATCGTTCGCCACGCTAAACTTAAGAGCCCGGCGACACCGATCGCGAATAAGGTCATCCCACCAAAAGCTTTCGCGATACTTTGAAGGTTCGTGGATCTCAGCTCTTCGACGTTGGTCTCGTCATTGCCGCTGAGGGCGTCCGGCAATAGTGACTTGCGATCAGAGGCGCTTCTGGTAATTCCGAATCCGCCATCCGGCAGACTCTGCAACGGATCGGAGATAACCGACGATACCTCACCGGTGACAGTTGCCGCGGCGATTCCACCCGAAAGGCAGAACAGGGCGAGCACGATACTCACTATCCTTCGGTCGCGCGGCCTCAGAGAAGGTTCATTTCGATGCTGGCTCCTGAGAACATCGACGAGAAGTGCGATCGTGAGTCCGCCGGCAATTACGTAGTACGTGAAGATCCATCCTCTCCATGTGCCCGCGAATATTCCGATCGTCAGTCCTCCAGCGACCGACCATGCAATGCGGTGCCACGAGCGATCGGCCTCGAGAGCTTTGACAACCAGCCAGAGGATGAAGAGGGGCAGGACCACGTTCCACACATCGTTGTCGCTACCGATGCTGCGTTGCAGGAACAAGGGATTCAAACCGATGATGAGGGCGGAGGCCAGACCGCCGAGGTTTCCCCCGAGGCGTGCACCCAGGAGAAAAGCCGGAATAGTGCCAAGCATTCCAACGATAACTGGAACAAGAAACGCGCTCGCCGGCAGCGGATACCCGGGTGTAAAACGATTCATCAGCCAGTGAAGGCCCGCGATCGAGTAGACATGCAGCGAATATCGATATCGATTTGCTCTGCCGGAGGGAGCCTCGCCGAAGGCATCCCAGCATCGGCGATTGACGATCGAGTCGCAGACCGTTGCGCGATTCTCCAGATTTCTAGCTAACCTGAGCCAGTAGTAACTGTCCGCGTCGCCCAGTAGCACGTGAGTGCGGCGATCGTCGCCGACATATTCAAGCTGAGCCTTGATACCCGCGGCTATTTGCTGCTGAGCGCCTGGCGAGACCTTGAAGCGTTCAGATTTCTGGTCGAGCTCCCGAGCGTAGTCGTCGATCGAGCCGAGTTGCAGAGGAAGGAGCCTGATCCATCCGACGAGCAAGATCGCGCATATCAGCAGGAGCAGGCTGAAAGCGCGAGCGGCTATTTGCGGTTTTTTGTTGATATCGAGAAACGAGCGCGAACGGCGATTGCTCCGCAATCACCGTTCGCGCGTCACGAATACATTTGCTCGAAAACTACTGCCTGGTGCACTCGCCCTGCACCGGGACCAAAGCTACGTTGCCGGGCTTCGGATTGAAGTTTTCTTCTCCGACAGCAATGAGCTGAATTCCACCCGTAGCCCGCTGGATATCGAAAGTCTCCGTCAGCGAAGATTGTCCGCCGAGCAGGGCCATGCAGGCCATATCTCCCTGCTCGCTGTTTATCCCGCCGATATTCAGCACCAGAGTCAGGGTCGTCTCCGTGGCCGTGCCAGCCGGCAAAGAACCTCCAGTGATCGGCAGTCTGCAGCCTTCGAGATATTGGATTTCGGCGTCACCGGTCGTGACACTGCCGCGCGAGTCCGCCGAAAAACGCACCAGCTCATACAATGGTTCGCGCTCGTAGCCCGGTGATTTCACATGGCTGAGATTGCCTTCCATCTGCCGGGGCGGAACCGCATCGCTGGTACTGAAGCGGCAGAGGTACGTGGTATTGCCGAGTCCACCCAGGATCCCACCGAGACCCAGTGACTGCGCATGTGCCGTGGGCACGCAGAGCGAAGCGGCGGAAAGCCCCAAGCCAAGGGCCAAGCCAAGACGGGAGATTTTCATTGGTCCATCCTCCACGCCGGACAGTAACATCAATTTGTAATATTATCCAACAAAATGAATTAATTCGGCATTAACGAACTTTTGAGCAAATATCAGTCTAAGGTTGAGAAAGTTAGTCTCAACGGAGAAAGGAATAGTTCGAGGCAAAATGCCCGTCCTCTTGGCGAAACATCCTCCATTCTGTAGAACTTGGAAGATGCTCGATCGCGCCACACCGCCAGCACCGGGACTCCGATGAGTGCTGCGCTCGCGAATCGCACTCGCATCGCATCCATTTCGAGGTTGCGCGCAGGCCCGCGCGCTAAAAAGGTTCTTTTAATCGCCTGCGCGGTGTCGCTGGCGCCGCTTCTTCCGCTCGCTGTTCTTCGTTTCGTTCCTCCGCCGATTACGCCCTTGATGATCATCAGGGCGCATGACGGCTACCGCATCGAACGGCAGTGGGTGAGCCTTCGCGCTATTGCGCAGCCGCTTCGAAGAGCGGCGATTTATGCGGAAGACAATCGATTTTGCGAGGAGACTTCGGGCATCGATTTCGACGCACTCGATCAGGCAGTGGGTGTCTGGTTCGAGGGAAAACGTCCACACGGTGCCAGCACGATTACGATGCAGACCGCGCGCAATCTATTTCTGTGGCCGGGCCGTAGCTACCTGCGCAAACTCATCGAACTCTGGATCACCCCGCAGATCGCGATACTGTGGCCCAGGCAGCGCGTGCTCGAGGTCTATCTCAACATCGCGGAATTCGGTCCTGCTATATTCGGTGTGCAAGCCGCGGCGCGGCATTACTTTGGCAAGGACGCGTCACAATTAAGCGTGATCGAAGCGACCAGGCTAATCGCGGTCCTGCCCGATCCTCTTCATCGAACACCCGCGACGTTGGCTCCGCATGTATTGCGAGGGGCTCAACTGGCAACGCTTCCGGTTTTCGAAGGCGATTCTGAATTCGAGTGCGGAAATCCGTGACTGAATTCTCAGCAAGCGCTTGATCGCAAAGAGATAGTGCTTGGCTCAGCCGTCATTCGGCTCTGCCTGGGGTGGTGCTCGCATCTGTGGATAAAGCGGCGTCACGTTGATGCGATGCAGTTCCGAAATTGCTGAATGCCCAATCCAGTAAAAGCTCGCCGTCATTGGTGCGGCGAAAATCGCTCGGCGCTCCCATCACAGCGCAGATGAACTCGTCGTTCGCGGTACTCGCGAATGCAACCACGTGGAATCCGGCGGCCTGGACATGTCCCGTCTTGAGGCCGGCTACACGAGTGTCGAGGAAAAGCAATCCATTCGTATTCTGCTGCCGAACCCCATTGAATTTGAAGTAGTGTTGCGAAGTGTATTTCGTCGCTTCGGGATGCTCGCGGATTACCGCCTGGGCGAGGACCGCCATATCATGAGCGGTGGTATATTCGCCGGGTTCGGGGATTCCGTTGGGCTCTGTGAAATTGGTATTGGTCATCCCCAATCGAGCCGCCTCACTATTCATCTTTGCGACGAAGGTGCGGCTGTCGCCGGACAGAACATCTGCGATCGCAAGCGCCGCGTCGCATCCCGAATGCACCATCATTCCGTAAAGCAGATCCTCGAGCGAAACTGTTTGCCCCACTTTGAGATACATGCGCGACAGAGTCTGGTTCTTTGCGACAATTCCCACGTCCGGGCCGATAATTGCTTTCGAGTCCAATGAGACCTGTTTGGCACGGAGGGCATTGAGCGCGATGTAGAAAGTCATCAACTTGGCCAGACTGCCTGGTTGAATACGGTCGTTTGAATTGAGTTCGTACAGGACAGTTCCCGTGTGATTGTTGACCAGATACGCTTCCTTGGCGTCATACCTGAATCGGACCGGCACGTTGCCAAAGACGTGCGCGGTCGTACCGGCAGCGGGCGACGCTTGAGCCGCCGGCGCCACTGGTGGTGCTGACGGCGCAGTAGTCGAAGCACACCCCGCCGCAACCAGCATCAGAGCGCTTGTCAGGGCGGCGGTGGCGCGAGTCCACGTGCGGCGTACGTATAATGGAATGCGAAACCTCATGATGCACACGTCATCGAATTAGGCCTTCCATAGAAGCATCGCAAGAGTGTAGGCAAACTTTGCAGATTGTAAGAAGCATCCGTTCTGTCTGACCGAACAAACTACAGATTGGAGCCCGCACTCTTCCTTCATGGAGAAGGAGTGGGCTGATGCGAACAAAAATCAGTTCTGCCCTGTGTGATGCGTTCGAGCAGCGCGCCGGCTCGCACCTCGCGAGGTTCGAAGTCAAGCAGGTTCTGGTCCACTGCCCGGACGAGCCTGGCCAGCACCAAACTTGCGAAACCATAGGACAAACAAAATCAGACCGGCCGCCCGTCAACTACGACGCGCGTTCGTTTGCTCGAGGACGCCGAACGGCCGCCGGTCAGCGGCCGGCGGAGTTCTGCACCATCGCCACCTGGGTGAAGTCCGCAGCGCTCACGGAGCCCATGTTGATGTACCAACATTCGCGCTCCGGCGCATTTGGTTTGTCTACGCAAAGTCTCATTAGTGCAGGAGTAGACAAGCTTGAATCAGCAGTCATTAAATTCGAATCGCCAATGTATAATGTCCTGCGGTCATCGACGTACACAATCGAGACCCATGCTCGGTGCCTCGCAATAGCCTGGTTTCAAGGAGTGCAGAAAGCGGCGACACGGCGGTGCCTCATCTCACAGCCGTGGTAAAATCAACGACCGCTCGATGCGGAAAAAAATCGCGCTCACCGAAAATGGAATACTGGTGAATTTCGAGGTTCGAACTAACCCGACCAAAGCCAATCGATGTTAAAGTGCGAGTCGGATTTGGAAAGCCCTAAAAGTAAATCCGAGCTATACTGCAAATCATGGAGATCATTGCCAGGAAGCTCGATCATGTCGAGGCTCAACTCAATTATGCTGCGGATTCCGGCGCGGGTCGCAAGTTGGTATCGATTCACGACGCCCGTGCCGTCATCGATCAGCTGTCCCTGGAGCAGCAGGGATTTATCTTACGTCGCCACAAAACGGCGGTGAGAAATTTTTTCGACGAGAGGGAAGTACGCGCGGTCTACTACCCGGAGGTCGAACAACTTCTCAAAGAGGGCACCGGGGCTGCAAGAGCGGTTGCATTCGAGCATGACGTGAGATCCGCGTCGAAGGCCGAGCGCGCCGCGACAGGTGCACGCCAGCCCGTCAAATTTGTCCACGACGACTACACGGAGAAGTCTGCTCCGGAACGCGTGCGATTGTATCTGCCGGAGGAAGCCGAAGCGTTGCTTAAAGAGCGCTATGCCGTGATCAATGTATGGCGGCCGATCAGGGGTCCTGTGCTCGATACACCGCTGGCCGTTTGTGATGCGGAGAGTATCGTGGCCGCAGACCTCATACCCACCGAAGAAGGGGTTAAGCATCAAGTCTATAGATTCGATTTCAACCCCAACCACCGGTGGTACTATTTTTCTGCGATGACCACGAACGAGGTGTTGCTCTTCAAGTGCTTCGACTCGAACAAGAATAGCTCGGCCCGGATTACTGCACATAGCGCGTTCGACCTGCCCGCGACCGCGGCTCCGGCACCGGCGCGTCAGAGCATTGAAGTCCGCGCACTGGTTTTCTTTCCGCATGTCGCCGCCAACGCGGTATCGACTTGAGGTTCCGGGCTAACTCGCCCGGGTGGAGTTCGGCTTGGGCCTGGCCGCTAAATTGAGCAAGGCAAATCCAGATGCAGTCGAACTCGGCCGTTTGCCCGGGCATAAGCGGAGCAAGAACGTCACGTGACCTGGGCGAGCAGTTCTCGACTGTCGTCCAAGTTTTCGTCGAAGGGTCGCCTGGGCGCAATGGGATCGATAAGTGATGCTGGCATCCGACGAGTTCCTGTGGTTGATGCTTTTCTATTGTCCGGTTTGAGCCAGATCGCGCGATCCTGGAAGAATGGCGCAAATTGCCGGCCAGCTATTGTCGAGCCTCTGCTGAAGTGAATTAGGAGACGACCATGGATGTTATTGAAGCAATGGAAACCTGCAGTGCGGCACGTTACCTGAAGCCCGATCCAGTGCCGCAAGAATTGATCGAGCGTGTGATCTACGCCGCCACTCGCGCCTCGAGTCCGGGCAATAGCCAGGAATGGGACTTCATCGTTGTGCGCAACCCTGAAGCAAAGCAGAAAATCCGCGATCTACTCGCGCCGCGATTCAAGGCGAGGGGGGTGGGGGTACCAACGACCGGGGCGGCGCCCGTAACTAGTCGAATGATAGCGGGCGCCATGCATCTGGCGGAGACGCTGAATGAGGTCCCGGCCATCATCTTCGTCTGCGGTCCCGTAGCGTATCCGCCCAACGCGCCGATCGAGCAGTTTGTCTGGTCCGCGCTCTATCCGGCAGCGCAGAATCTGATCGTGGCCGCTCGCTCGCTAGGTTTGGGCACAACCTTCACGACCTTCCAAATGTTTATGGAAAGCGAGCTACGCGAGCTGCTGGGAATTCCCAAGGAGATAAAATTCGGCGCTATGATCCCTATCGGCTGGCCGCAAAACGATTTCGTCAAGGTTAAGCGCAGGCCGATCTCTAAGGTAATTCATTGGGATAAGTGGAGCGATTGACCGCAGTCAGCATCGCCGCTGCCCGCAACTGCATCTTACGATTAGGAGCACGTTCGATCTGAATGACCTGAGCGTTTGCTCTCGACATACGCGAGTAGTCAGTGTGCGACACCTGATCGCAGATCAGGCGGGTGCCTGTGACCTGCTGGAGGCCATTTGGAGCGGAAATGGGTTCTCCGGGCATCGCGAAGCGCGATGCCCGTGCCCGGCGCTGTTTACGGTTCAGAAGGCGTTGCCGCTGTTCAACGTATTCGACTTTACTAGTCGTTTCGTGTGTGGCACCGGTCTCTCGCGGCCATCTCGGAGGCCCGCGCCAGTGCTAGTGTGTCGATATACTCGCGGATGATCGTCACTTTGCCATTTCGAACGGTAATGGCGAAGACCCAATGGTCCTCGAACGTCCCATTCGTGGCTTTGATTCTCCCCATAGCGGAGCCGACGACCAGAACCCGGTCTCCTTGCGCTATGAACTCGGGGGGCTCTGGGAAGGAAGTTTCCACCGTTTCGTTAGCCTTCTGAAGTAAGTTCTCCAATCCCGCGTGCCCGCGGTGCGTGCCGGCCAGCGGCCAGTCCTCGCCCGGAATGATCCACTCAATATTTTCGGCGGACAACGCCAGCAAACTTTGCTTATCACGGCGGCCGAGTGCCGCAAGAAAATTCTTCACAATCTGGACATTCTTTTCGATGCTCATCGAAATCTCTCCTTTTCCCTTACTTCGAGTGTGTCCGATCTAATCGGACGTTTCGGACCCATCCTCCTCGGCCAGATCACACGGGCGACGATCGATTACTGCTCCTTCTTGAACAAATCCTGGAAGATGAGCTGACCCCAGGTGCGGCCGCGTGCGTGCACCAGAGCGCCACCCTCGTTGAGCTTTCCCAGCTTGACGGGTGCGAACCCGAGTTGTTTAGCCAAATTCGCCACGGGACCGATCGCGTCTTCATCGTCGCTTGACAGAAAGACAACTCGGTGGCCGCCCTCGACGATCGGATCGGCAGCCAGGGTAGCCGCGGGCAGGTGATTAAAACCTTTGACGAACTTAGCGCCGGAGAACGACTTCGCAACGAAGGCGGAGGACGGGAGACCGTCCAGCTCCTCGGGTGGAATTAACGCGTTCATCGCATCGATGACCGTCTTGCCTGTCCAGCTCGGGAGGGCCTGCGCAACCTCGCGATGTTCGCCGAACGGGACCGCCAAGATGACTGTGTCGGCCTCGAGTGCATCACGCAGCGACTTGGCGACCACCGTGGGGCCAATCGCCCGAGCCTGCGGCGCCAACACTTCGGGCGGCCGGCGGCTCGCGACGGTTACATCGATGTTTTTACGGGCGAAGGCGTGGGCGAGGGCCTGGCCTATTTTGCCGAATCCTACAATCGCATAGCTCATAGTGCTTCTCCGATCCGTGTTGATATTGATTCCCCCGCCTTTCAGATGGCCGACAAGCCGCCGTCGACGGACAACTCCACCCCGTTCACGAAGCTCGAATCGTCTGAAGCAAGAAACAGCGCGACCGTCGCGATTTCCTCAGGTTGACCCATCTTTCCCCGCGGGATTAGGGACTCGAACATCTCCTTCGCCTCCTGGGTGAGAACTTCTTCCTGCATCGGTGTGGCGATCGGCCCCGGGCCCAGTACGTTTACCCGGATCTTCCTGTCCTTCAGTTCGTTGAGCCACGTGCGTGCGAAGGAGCGCAACGCTGCCTTGCTCGCCGCATACACGCCGAAACCTGGAAAACCCTTCACCGAAGCAACCGATCCGGTCATGATGATCGAGGCACCATCGTTGAACAGCGGCAACGCCTTCTGAACCGTAAACAGCGTGCCGCGCGCATTCAGGCCGAACGCGGCATCGAAGTGCTGCTCGGTAATCTCGCCCAGGTTGGCGGCTTCGCCCGTGCCGGCGCTCGCGAACAGGACGTCGATCTTGCCCTTTTCTCGCTTGACCGTATCGAACAGACGGTCGAGGTCGTCGAGATTTGCCGCGTCGCCGCGTACGCCGGTGACATTCCGGCCAATCAGCTTGACGGCCTCGTCGAGCGCCTCCTGCCTCCGGCCCGTGATGAAGACGTAGGCCCCTTCTTCGACGAAGAGCTTTGCCGTGGCGAGGGCCATGCCGGAAGTCGCGCCGGTAATCACAGCGACCTTATTCTTCAGTTTTTCCATGTGACTGATCTCCTAACAATTGGTCGATTGAATCAGCGTCCGCGGAAGCCCCGCACGAAATCGGCAAGTGCTGCGCCGACCTCCGACGGGCTGGTTTCCCGAACAAAGTGCAGGCTCTTGACGGTCAGCTGCGTCAGCCTGCTCGATGCGCCGTTTTCGCCGAAAATGCTGGCGCTGATCTTTAGTAGTGTTTCCATCAACCAAAATGTAATATTCATTCAGCGGATAGAAAAGTTCAAAAATAAGCCCATATCCATCGAGGCATCCGATAATGACGCCAAACCCTTCCATCTCTCTTGAACAATGGCGGGCACTCGTGGCTGTCGTCGACGAAGGCGGCTATGCCTGCGCGGCCGAGTCGATACATAAGAGCCAATCGTCGGTGACGTACGCGGTGCAGCAGATCGAGAAGTTACTGGGCGTGAAGTTGTTTCAACTCAAGGGACGCAAGGCGATGCTCACGCCCGCGGGCCAGATGCTCTACTTACGCGCGCGGGTTCTGCTCGATGAGGCCGCGAGCCTGGAAGGAGCCGCGCATCGTAATTCCGCCGGATGGGAGGCGGAGATCACCATCGCCGTCGAGATAGTTTTTCCGACATGGCTATTGCTCAAATGTCTCGACCGCTTCGGAAGCGAGTCTCCGCATACTCGTATCGAGGTGATCGAGACCATGATCGGCGGAGCGCCTGAGGCGTTGCTGGAGCGCAGGGCTGACCTTGCGCTCACGCCTCGCGTGCCGCCGGGATTCACCGGAGAGTCCCTGATGCGGCTCGCCTTTGTCCCGGTCGCGAGTCCGAACCATCCGCTGTTCAAACTCGGACGGCGCGCCACGATGAACGATCTCCGCAAGCATCGCCAACTCGTAGTGCGCGACACCAGCATCAAGCGCGACAAACGCGGCGCCTTGCTCGAGGCGGAGCAACGCTGGACCGTCGGGCACATGGCGACCTCGCTCCAGGCGGTGCGAATGGGCTTCGGTTTCGCCCGATATCCCGAAGAGAAGATCCGCGAGGAGGTTGCCGCCGGCGAGCTGAAGGTGTTGCCGGTGCAAGGAGGCGGCGACATGTTTGCTGAAATCTACCTCGTGCTTGCCAACCCCGAGGACGCAGGGCCCGGCGTTAAACGTCTGGCGGAAATTTTACGCGAAGGCGCCCGCAGCGAATCCGACAAACGTCGCCCAGGCGGGCGAAGATCAAGGCCTCTTCACCGCTAGGCCAAGCGCCTCATGCGTAGTTAGACCGATCTGTCGCAACTCCAGATCTAGATCGGTGTTCGCGAGCCCAATGCGCGGTCGCAAAGTGAAGCCAAAGAGTGCAGCGATTTGGCGGAGAGGGAGGGATTCGAACCCTCGGTCCCGGTTACCCAGGACGCCAGATTAGCAATCTACTTCCGGCCCGCGAACACCAGGACCTTAGCAAGACTCTTTGAGACAGAAAACCCTTGCGGCAGTGCGATTTGCCGTATCCAGACTGGTCGAGAAGTGTCTCATCGAGTCTCGCCAGATCTTGTTCAGTCCGGGAAGTTTTCCCCACCCTGTGCCCACCCGGCTCGCTTTTCTGACAAACCGCAGGAGAGAGTTCTATGAACTCGAATCCCTACGTCGAAGCGCATCGCGAATGGGACGAACGCTACGCCGATCTCGTCCTCGGCAAGCGCAACTGGCAGATCGCCGCCGGAGCACTGCTTCTGCTGAGCCTGATTCTCGCCGCTGGAGTTGTTTGGCAGAGCACTCGCAGCCGGTTCATCCCGTACGTGGTCGAGGTCGACAAGCTCGGGTACGGGCTCACGGTTCCCAAGCCTCTGATTCCGAGCTCTGATCCGGCGCTCGTTGATCGCATGGAGCGCTACGAGGTTGCGAGCTTCATTCGGAATTCGCGCTCGGTAAGCAGCGACCCTAGCGCCGAGCAGCACATGCTCAACGACATGCTTGCGCATGCGAAAGGTTCGGCCGACAAATACCTCGACGAGTACTTCCACTCCGACAACTTCGCGCACAATCCCTTCAAGAAGGCTGAACAGCAAACAATCTCCGTCCAGATCGATTCCATCCTCGAGTTGTCCGCACACAGTTTCCAAGTGAGATGGACGGAGCAGGCCCGCGACCGCACGGGCGCAACGGTTGACGCAGCAACGCATTGGGAAGCGGCGCTTCAAACGCAAATTTCGCCCCCCGGCTCCGACGACGCGATCGTAAGCAATCCGCTGGGATTTTACGTGACGCAGATCAGCTGGGCCGAACAGCAGAGCTAGGAATCCGACGGACGGAGGTCAGTTCGATGAAGCGTATTGGCACCGCGGGCATTTTGGCTTTGGCGCTGACGGTCGGAGGGTGTTCGGCACAGCAAAGCCACCAGAATCAATCTCAAGCCTCGAACGTAGCGCCCATCGAGCCTGAAGCCGCACCAGAGGCGGAGGCGACGCCGAAGCCTATCACAGCGGCGGAATTACTCGCGCAGCAGCCGACAGAGATTCAGGCGGCGTTCAAAGAGCACGATCAGAACGGCGAGTGGGCAACCTACAAGACTCCGCGGTACGTGCTCTATCCCTTCAACCAGGGACCCGATCCCATAGTCGATTGCGAGCCATTGCGAACGACCGACCTGCAATTACAAGCCGGTGAAACAATCACCGACGTGGCGATGGGCGACACGGAGCGATGGATGGCAACGCCGGCATCGTCGGGCGATCCGACAAACCCCACGCCACATCTCGCGGTGAAGCCTCAGGCGCCAGCGATTGTGACGAACCTGACCATCTACACGACTAAGCACATATATCACCTACAGCTCCGATCGCGTGGGGGCCACGCCATGCAGGAGGTTGAGTTCTACTACCCCGACGATCTTCTGAACGCGATGCATCAAGCTGACCAGGCTGCCGCCCAAAGCACGAAAGTTACCGCTGCTGATCCGCCGACGAGTCCGAGCGAGATCAGACCGATCGCTGCAGTCGATCCGCGTCACCTCAATTTCGATTACGACGTCTCCGGTCCGCAAGTGGCTTGGAAACCGATC